>JBCCIM010000164.1 GCA_039111535.1 Bacteroidota bacterium
AAACCCCGAAACCCCGAAACCCCGAAACCCCGAAACCCCGAAACCCCGAAACCCCGAAACCCCGAAACCCCGAAACCCCGAAACCCCGAAACCCCGAAAACCCGAAAACCCGAAAACCCGAAACTTATGAGCGACCTGCGTTACCCGATTGGCAAGTACGTACCAGAAGCGAATGTGACACCAGCATATGTGGCGGCGTGTATCGAGACCATCGGGGGATTGCCTGCGGCCATGCGTGCCGCCGTTGCCGGCCTGGATGAAACGCAATTGGAAACACCGTACAGGCCCGATGGATGGACCGTACGCCAGGTTGTGCACCATGTTGGCGATAGTCATCTAAACAGCGTCATCCGGTTTAAGTGGACGCTGACAGAAGCAACGCCGACCATCAAGGCGTACAACGAAAAAGATTGGGCTGAAACGGATGAGGTCGCTTCAACACCCCTGGAGGTCAATCTGGCCTTCCTGGAAGCCTTGCACCACAAATGGGTTTTACTGCTCAAAGCTATGCAGCCGGCAGACTGGGAGAAGCAGCTTGTGCACCCCGAGTCGGGCAAGCACTTATCGCTAGCTTATATGCTTGGACTCTATGCGTGGCACTGCAAACACCATGTTGCGCACATCACCGCACTCCGTGCACGCAGAGGCTGGTAGTACATTATTAAGAATCTGTGTTTTTTAAACTAAATGCTTAAATGTGACGCATTAGCGTGTTATAATTGGGGACAATTTTAAATAAACACATAAAGATCATGTACCGTATTGCCCAGTTAGCTTTTGCCCTTCTGCTCTGCGTTACCCTCACCGGGTGTTACCATGCACGTATTGAAACAGGCCTCGCGCCGTCTGCAGAGGTAATTGACATTCCGTTTGCAAAAGGATTTATCTTTGGCCTCGTGCCGCCTGATGTTGTAAAAGCCGGCGAAACCTGCACCAGTGGTGTTGCAATTGTTGAAACGCAGCACAGTTTTGTTAACCAGCTTGTAGCCGGCATCACCTTTGGCATCTTCACGCCGATGCACATCACGGTCACCTGTGCCAGTGGTAGCGCAATGGGACAACTTGAAACCGACATCGAGCTTAACGTAGCCGCCGATGCATCATCGGAAGACATCATCAATACGTTTGAGCAGGCTGCAGAAGAAGCGGCAGAAAGCGACAAACGCGTGCTGGTAAGGTTTGAATAACCAGCAGTAGCAAGACATTTAAAGGGGTGCTGATTCTGAATCGGTACCCCTTTTTTTGTAGATGTACGTTGTTGGCTTGCAAGTAACGGGGTGAAATCGCATTTTGAATCGAACGCACCATCCACCAACCAGGGTGTATTGAGGCATCCTGCTGCATTTAGCCGATGAAACGCATCTTTCCCCATCTTGATGTTTCGCATGGCCTGTTGCTGGCTAGTCTTATGCTGTTGTGCCTGCCGGCCTGCAACCCACCCATTTCAGAAGATGAAGCGCTCCTGGCAAGTTTACCGGAAGAAGTAGACTTTAACTACCACGTCCGCCCAATTTTGTCCGACCGTTGTTTCAAGTGCCACGGCCCGGATGCAAACACACGGGAAACGGACTTGCGCCTAGATACAGAAGAAGGAGCATTCAGTAAACTAACAGAGTCACCACGCAACCGCGCCATTGTCGCCGGCAGCTTGCGCCGTAGTGAAATGGCGCACCGCATTGTGTCGGATGACCCGGATTATGCCATGCCCCCGCCAGCATCAAACCTGGCACTTACAGACTACGAGGTAGCTCTGCTGCGTAAATGGATTGACCAGGGGGCAGAATGGAAAGAACACTGGGCATTTATCAAGCCTGAAGAACCCGTACGGCCCAGCGTGCAAAACAGCGACTGGCCACAGAATGAAATTGACCACTTTGTGCTTGCGCGACTGGAGCGGGAAGGCATTGCGCCGTCACCGCCGGCAGACCGCGAACGGCTGCTGCGTCGCGTGTACCTGGACCTGACCGGTTTGCCACCCTCGGTTGCTGATATCGATGCCTTCCTCGCTGATACATCCGAAGATGCCTATGCACGGGTTGTAGACAAACTGCTGGCGTCTACAGCTTACGCCGAGCGCATGGCTGTGGACTGGATGGATGTGTCGCGTTATGCCGACTCTCACGGTTACCACGCTGACGGCTACCGCATGATGTGGCCCTGGCGTGACTGGGTGATCGAAGCATTCGACGAAAACATGCCATACGATGAGTTCATCACCTTGCAACTGGCCGGCGACTTGCTCCCCAATGCCACCGCTGAGCAGAAGCTTGCAACCGCGTTTCACCGTAACCACCAAATGACCGCTGAAGGCGGTATCGTCGACGAAGAGTATCGGTTGCAGTACGTGGCTGACCGCACCAATACAACCGCTCGGGCGTTTATGGGGCTGACGATGGAGTGTGCCCAGTGCCACGATCACAAGTTCGACCCGGTGTCGCAGGCTGAGTACTTCCAGATGACCGCTTTCTTTAACAATTTGAACGAAGTAGGCATGACGGGAGATGATGGGAATGCCGGCCCGATGCTGCTGCTGTTCGAAGAAGGCCAGGAAGCGCAGTTGGAGGCGCTCCGCGACAGTATTGCTGCCCTTGAGCAGCTTGTCGAACAGCGTACGAAAGCCCTTGAGGGAGAATTGGCGGACATTTCAGCAAATGTCACCGCTGACCTGGATCGAGGACTGGTTGCATATTATCCCCTAGATGTTCTGATGGAAAACACGACACCGAACAGTGTTAGAGGGGTGGAGGGGGCCAGTGTGTCCGGAGAGGTTGAACTCATTGAAGGCGTGCATGGGAAAGCCACCCGGTTTGATTACGACTTTGACTTCCTGGCATTGCAGAAGGTTGGCCTGTTTGAACGGTATGAACCCTTTTCGATTGCACTATGGGCAAAGCCAGAAAAGGAAGAGGCCTACGCAGAACTGATTGGGAATGCTGGACAGAAGAACACCTATTGGCGGGGATACGAAGTGTATCTGGACAGCCTGAACCGGGTTAACGCACGCCTGATTCACGCATTGCCCAATAACTACATACACGTACGCACAACGGACGGCGTGACGCAGGATGCGTGGAATCATGTAGCCCTTGTATACGATGGCTCCAGCAAGGCAGCCGGCGTGAAGCTGTTCATAGATGGCCAACAGCAGGACCAGGAAGTACTTTTTGATAAACTCTACAAAAGCATCCATCCGGTTGGCTATCAGAAGTATCAGAAAATCGACCAGCCGCTTCGGGTTGGCAAGAGCTACAGGGCTTTCACCGGTGATGACGGCATTTATACCGGTGCTATGGATGACATCAGGATTTACAATCGCGCCCTTACGCCGCACGAACTGCATGCACTGCAGCCTGCAGCCTCAGGCAAAGGGACACCGGCCCATCATCGCGCCGTAAACGCGCCAGAAATTGTAGCGTTGCGGGCGAAGCTAAGGGCCTTGCGGGAGGAGGAATCCAGCTTGCTGGAGCCTGTTGAAGAGATCATGGTGATGGAAGAGATGGACGTACCGCGTCCGACGTATGTCCTGAACCGCGGTGCTTACGACCAGCCTACCGATGAAGTCACACCGGGTACGCCAGCCGTTGTGCTGGCCTTTGATGAGACTGCGCCGAAGAACCGGCAGGGCCTCGCACAATGGCTAACCGATGCAGATAACCCGCTGACTGCCCGCGTAACCGTCAACCGCTTCTGGCAAATGTATTTCGGCAAAGGCATTGTTGAGACGCCGGCCGACTTTGGGTACCAGGGCGCATTGCCCGAGCACCCTGAACTGCTGGATTGGCTGGCGACAACATTCATTGCTTCCGGTTGGGATGTAAAAGCCATACAGCGCACCATTGTGATGTCTGCCACCTACCAGCAATCCTCTCGTGTACGCAGTGACTTGCAGGATATTGACCCGCTCAACCAACTCCTGGCCCGTGCTTCAAGCCAGCGACTCACGGCAGAAATGATCCGAGACAATGCGCTTGCAGCAAGCGGGCTCCTGGTAGAAAAAGTAGGCGGTCCCAGTGCCAAGCCGTACCAGCCTGAAGGACTATGGATTGAGAAAGGTACATTTTCCGCCGCGTTGCTCAACTACGAAGCTGATAAAGGCGATGGGCTCTACCGGAGAAGCCTGTATACGTTTATCAAGCGGACCTCACCACCACCGGCTATGATTGCCTTTGACGCAACGGATCGCAGCGAGTGCACGGTAGAGCGGCAGTCCACCAGCACGCCGCTACAGTCACTCATTCTGATGAATGATCCGCAGTTTGTGGAAGCCGGTCGTAAGCTGGCTGAACGTATGCAGGAGGAGGGAGGCGATACGGTGGCGGCGCAAATAACCTATGGATACAGGGCGCTCACCGGCATGCGGCCAGCAGATGCTGCGCGTGACTTGCTGGTCAAGCTGTACAACGAAGAAGTGGAACGCTTCAGGAGAGATCCTTCAGCCGCACGTGCGCTGTTGACCGTAGGCGACTCGCCTGGCAATGCAGCGCTCAATACAGCAGCAACAGCCGCGCTGGCAGTCGTCGCAAACACCATCATTAACCATGACGCTTCTTACATGAAGCGTTGATGCGCAACCGCCAGTAAGACGCTTGCACCAAAGTTGATTCGTTTAGATTGTCCAGACCAAGACAGCCATGCATTGCAATAATTTTGAGAAGAACTACTCTCGCAGAAAATTCCTGACAAAAACCTCGTTGGGATTGGGAGCAGCTGCAGTTGCATCAATTATGAGCCCGGGGAGCCTGGTTGCACGGCCGCAAACAGCAGCGTTTGATCCCGAAAGAGGTGCTTTGGGCGGATTGCACTTTGCCCCGAAGGTGAAGCGGGTGATCTATCTTTTCCAGAGCGGCGGCCCTTCGCACCTCGAATTGTATGATTACAAAGAAGAACTGGTCAAGCGTCACAAAGAAGAACTGCCAGCTTCGGTACGTGGTGAACAACGATTGACGGGAATGACAGCTGGGCAGCGTTCGTGGCCTTTGGCGCGCCCACATTACAAGTTTTCGCAACATGGAGAGAGCAGGGCATGGGTAAGTGAACTAACGCCGCATATAGCGAGCATATCGGATAAGCTCTGCTTTATCAAGTCGATGCATACGGATGCCATCAACCATGACCCGGCCATTACCTTTTTCCAAACAGGCTCGCAGCACCGGGGGCGGCCGGCTATTGGATCGTGGATCAGCTATGGGCTCGGCAGTGAAAACGAAAACCTGCCGGCGTATTGTGTGCTGCTTTCAGAGGGACGCCCCGGCGGACAGCCGCTGTATGCGCACCTCTGGGGGAGTGGGTTCATGGAGTCTCGGCATCAGGGCATCCAGTTCAGGTCTGGGAAAGATCCGGTGCTGTATCTAAACAACCCGCCAGGCATAGCTGATAGCGATCGCAAGCGCCAGTTGGACTACCTGAAAGCGCTGCACGACATGGAATACAACGACTTGGAAGATCCTGAAATCCAGTCGAAAATTGCGCAGTATGAAATGGCGTATCGGATGCAGACTTCGGTGCCGGAAACGATGGACCTTTCTGCGGAGCCTGAATACGTATTCGACATGTACGGCGAGGACTCCCGAAAACCTGGGACCTTTGCGGCGAACTGTCTGCTGGCGCGCCGGCTCGCTGAGAAAGGGGTCAAGTTCATCCAGCTGTACCACCAGGGCTGGGACCAGCACGGCAACCTGCCAAAAGACATCGCGAAAATGGCAAAAAGCATAGACCAACCTTCTGCTGCGCTCGTGAAAGACCTGGAGCAGCGTGGTATGCTGGAAGATACGCTGGTAATCTGGGGCGGCGAGTTTGGGCGGACCAATTACAGCCAGGGCATGCTCACCGAGGAGTCTTTTGGCCGAGACCATCATCCGGGATGCTTCTCAATCTGGATGGCCGGCGGCGGTGTGAAGCCCGGCATTACGTATGGCCGGACGGATGACTTTGGGTATAACGTTGTGGAAAATCCGGTGCATGTTCACGACTTCCAGGCGACATTATTGCACCTTTTAGGCATCGACCACGAAAAATTTACATATAAATTTCAGGGCCGGCGCTTCCGGTTAACCGACGTGCATGGTAAGGTTGTTCGTGGAATTCTTGCCTGATCAAATTCGCAGAAACTGGCCTGATTTTACAGAAAATGTCAAAAGGGTGCTGAAATGTTCTGGCAGCATTGTAGGGGATTGGCGCAGGTTTCTGTAGGGCATTTTCACGTGCCCCTGTCATCCAGATGCTGTTTCAAATTGGAACATCGGGGTAGTTTTTGTATTTTAGGTGCGGCGAAGCTAGGGGTGCCGAACCCACTACCAGCTATTGGGTAAGCTGAGAAAGTCCCTTTGAACCTGACCCGGACAACACCGGCGTAGGGAAGCTTCAATACTGAGTCCTCCTTTCTAAGAAGTGCTAATAAAAACGGCGCCTCTGGCTTCGCTCCTACCACCCCCTTAACCACTTGTGAAGCTATGCCCATTTTGCCTCCCGAGGCCGGCGGAGATGGTTCTTCCGTAGGCCATGTCGTTGAGAACCCCCGTGTACGCGCCGCAGCCCTGGCGGCCGAAATGACAACCCCGCTTCCCGGATCTGAAAAGGTCTACGTGGAAGGCAGCCGTCCGGACATCCAGGTCCCGATGCGCAAAATCACCCAGGCGGATACGCCTTCTCTTTTTGGTGAAGCAAAAAATCCAGACATCTACGTTTACGATACGTCGGGCCCTTACACAGATACCAACGTTACGGTAGATGTAACCAAAGGGATCGAGCCCATTCGGGAGCCCTGGATCAAAGAGCGGGCTGATTTTGAAGAGCTTGAAGGCCTTTCCTCTGCATATGGCAACGAACGCCTGGCAGACGAGAAACTTGCCCCGCTGCGGTTTGATCACCTCCGTACACCGCGCCGCGCCGCGCCAGGCCGTCGTGTTACGCAGATGCACTACGCCAAGCAGGGCATCGTGACGCCGGAAATGGAGTACATTGCCATTCGGGAAAACCAGAAACTGGATGCGCTGAAAGGCACAGGCCTGCTTGCTCAGCATCCGGGTGATGGCTTTGGCGCCGGCATCCCCGACGTAATCACCCCGGAGTTTGTCCGCAGCGAAGTAGCGCGCGGCCGCGCCATCATCCCGGCCAACATCAACCACCCCGAAATTGAACCCATGATCATCGGGCGTAACTTCCTCGTGAAGATCAACGCCAACATGGGCAACTCAGCCGTGACCTCTTCAATCGCTGAGGAAGTGGAGAAAATGGTTTGGGCCAGTCGGTGGGGGGCTGATACCATTATGGATCTGTCAACCGGCAAAAACATCCACGAAACGCGCGAATGGATCCTGCGCAACAGTCCGGTGCCCGTAGGTACGGTGCCGATTTACCAGGCGCTTGAAAAAGTAGATGGCGTGCCAGAAGACCTCACCTGGGAAATCTTCCGTGACACGTTGATTGAGCAGGCAGAGCAGGGCGTTGATTACTTTACGTTGCATGCCGGCGTGCTCCTGCGTTTTGTGCCTCAAACAGCAAAACGCGTCACCGGTATCGTATCGCGCGGCGGTTCTATCCTTGCGAAGTGGTGCCTCTCACATCACAAAGAGAACTTTATCTACACCCATTGGGATGAAGTCTGCGAAATCCTCGCTGCGTACGACGTTTCAATTTCTTTGGGAGATGGTTTGCGTCCGGGCTCGATTGCAGATGCCAATGACGAAGCCCAGTTTGCTGAGTTAAAGGTGCAGGGCGAGCTTACGACGCGTGCGTGGGAATACGATGTGCAGGTGATGAATGAAGGTCCGGGTCACGTGCCGATGCACATGATCAAGGAGAACATGGAGAAGCAGCTTGAGTGGTGTAAAGAAGCGCCGTTCTACACGCTAGGCCCACTCACTACCGACATTGCGCCGGCGTACGACCACATCACGTCTGCCATTGGCGCAGCCATGATTGGCTGGTATGGCACGGCAATGCTATGTTACGTAACCCCGAAAGAGCATCTCGGCTTGCCGAATAAGCATGACGTGCGGGAAGGCGTGATCACCTACAAAATTGCAGCACACGCAGCAGACCTTGCAAAAGGACACCCCGGCTCGCAGGCGCGTGACAACGCACTGTCAAAAGCGCGATTTGAATTCCGCTGGGATGACCAGTTTAATCTGAGCCTGGATCCGGAGAAGGCGCGCTCTTACCACGATGAGACACTGCCAAAAGAATCTGCTAAAGTGGCGCATTTCTGCTCCATGTGCGGCCCAAAATTCTGCTCGATGAAAATCACGCAGGACGTGCGGGACTACGCCAAAGCACAGGGCATGGATGTGGGAGATGGTGTGCTCGATCAGGGCATGCAAGAGAAAGCAGAGGAATTTCGGACTTCAGGTGGAGAAATTTATCGCAAAGCCTGATATGAAGCGCTAGAACAGATATATTAAATCCTCTTCCTCACAAAGGAAGGGGATTTTCTTTTTAAGTCAGATTTCGGCTTTATCAACAAGCCGGCACACACCCATCAATCTATGCCCCTGGTAAACCTGAACCCGACCGTATCCCGTTTGAAGGCACCCATATTGCGCCAATTGTTTTCACGTTGTTTGATGTTATTGTGCATCGGTAGCCTTATGAGCACTTCTGTGCTTTTTGCGCAGGACAAAGACGAAGAAAAAGACCTGCTTGGCCAGGCCATCCGTGGACTCAAGTTCAGGCACATCGGGCCGGCTGCCATTTCTGGCCGTATCTCCGATATCGCCATTCACCCGGACCATCCCGATACCTGGTACCTCGCGACGGCTTCTGGTGGCGTATGGAAAACTGTAAACGCCGGCACAACCTTCGATCCGATTGCAGACGGCCTCGGCTCCTACTCGTTTGGCGCCATTGCCATCGATCCGCACAACCCAAACGTGGTGTGGCTCGGCTCGGGAGAGAACAACCCGCAGCGGAGCGTGGCTTTTGGGGACGGGGTGTACAAGTCGTTGGATGGTGGTAAAACCTGGAAAAATGTTGGTCTGAAAGATTCAGAGCACATCGCTCGGATTCTGATCGACCCGCGTGATACAGATGTGGTGTACGTGGCATCGCAGGGTCCGCTCTGGAATGCCGGCGGTGACCGTGGCCTGTTCAAAACAACCGATGGTGGCGAGACCTGGACGCAGCTGATTGATGAGGTGCACCAGTGGTCGGGTGTTGCTGATGCGGTGATGGACCCGAGCAATCCCGACGTGCTGATTGCCGCCACCTGGGAGCGGGCACGCCGGCAGTGGAGCCTGATTGCCAGTGGCGATGATGCGGCGGTGTACCGTTCTGAAGATGGCGGCGAGAACTGGAGCAAAGTGAAAGGCATGCCCGGTGGCAAACTCGGACGCGTTGGTCTTACGATTTCGCCGGCTGATCCGAACGTGGTATACGCCATTGCCGAAGCTACAGGTGGCGGTGGCTTTTACCGCTCGACGAACAACGGCATCAACTTCTCAAAAATGAGTGGCCGCACCACAAGCAGCAACTACTACCAGGAGTTGTTTGCCGACCCGGTTGACGTTGACAAGGTGTACTCGGTAAGCACTTACACAGGCGTAACCACAGACGGCGGCAAAACATGGACAAACCTGAGTCTCGACAGCCGGCACGTAGATGATCACGTGGTCTGGGTAGACCCGGAAAACACCAAACACATGCTGATTGGCGGTGACGGCGGCCTGTATGAAACGTGGGACGACGGCAAAACCTGGGCCTGGTCGCAGAACCTCCCGCTGGCGCAGTTTTACCGCGTCGCCGTGGATAGCACAAAGCCATTCTACCGCATCTACGGCGGTACGCAAGACAACAGTACCATGGGTGGGCCTTCACGCACCACAACCCGATTGGGTGCAGACACAGGTGATTGGTTTCTCACGTTGGGGGGTGATGGGTTTATCACGCGCATCGACCCGTACAACCAGAACATTGTGTACTCGGAGTATCAGTACGCCGGCCTCACGCGGGTAAACCTCGAAACAGGTGAGCGGGTGAATATCCAGCCCTTGCCAGAGCCGGGTGAACCTGCCCTGCGCTGGAACTGGGACACGCCGCTGCAAATCAGTCCGCACGAACCTGCGCGGCTTTATGTAGCAGCGCAGCGCGTGTACCGGAGCGACGACCGTGGCAGCAGCTGGCGGCCTATCAGCGATGACCTGACGGCCCAGATTGATCGCAACACCCTGGACTTGATGGGACGCGTGCGCAGCGTCGACGCGGTCGCCAAAAACCGCTCTACATCTACCTGGAACAGCATCGTGTCCATGAATGAGTCTGCGCTAAAAGAAGGACTCATCTGGACCGGCTCTGACGATGGCGTGATCCAGGTAACGGAAGACGGTGGCGACAACTGGCGGCGCATCGGTCGCATCAGGGGGGCACCGGATACCTCGTTTGTGGCAGCTGTTGTGCCTTCGCAACATGACGTGAATACGGTTTACGTACTGTTTGATCACCACAAGTCGGGAGACTTCTCACCTTACATTTTTGTAAGCACTGATTTGGGCAGAAGCTGGGAATCCATCTCGGGCGACTTGCCGGAGAAAGGCACGGCTTACTCGTTCCTCGAAGACTACAAAGACCCTGACCTGCTCTACGCCGGCACCGAATACGGCGTCTTCTTCTCGCCCGATCGCGGCGAGAGTTGGAAGCAGTTGAAAAACGGTGTGCCCACCATCAAGGTAGCAGACCTCGCCCTGCAAAAGCAGCACGACGACCTCGTGCTGGGCACCTTTGGCCGCGGCTTTTATGTGTTGGATGATCTGGAGATTTTGCGCAGCCTCAACGACGAGACACTGGAAGCAGAAGCAACGCTGTTACCCGTTACTGATGCGATGTTGTTTGTGCAAACCAATCCCGATCCGGGTTGGCAGGGTGCCAAGTTTTGGACAGCTGACAATCCGCCGGCTGGTGCTTCCATTTTCTATCACATGAAAGAAGGCCTGAAAACACGGGAGGACCGCAGGAAGAAGCGCGAGTCGGAGGCGCAAAAAGCAGATGAAGACTTGTTCTATCCGGCCTGGGATTCGTTGCGTGCTGAAGACAGGGAAGAGGCGCCGCGTGTTGAACTGGTTGTGCGCCACAGCGATGGGCACATTGTGGCGCGTAAAGAAGGCAGGGCCAGTGCCGGCTTGCACCGCGTTGACTGGAATTTGCGGTACCCATCGCTGAGTCCCGTCAATAATGCCAGTAGTTCAGGAGGCAGTGGTCCGTATGTCATGCCGGGTACCTATACCGTATCCATGACCGTGGTGCACGATGGCGAGAAACAGCCCGTTACTGAGACGCAGTCTTTCGAAGTAAAACCGCTCTACGGCGAGTTGACACCGCGGCCTGCTGAAGTTGTCCTGTTCCAAAATCAAACAGCAGAACTGGTCAAAGCTGTATACGGCGCGAGCAGTGCGTTGAATGCTGCCGTCGAGCGCGCGGATAAACTCGAAGCCGCGCTCAAGCGAACAGCCATTGATGTCAGCGCTGAAATGGAAGCACTCAAGTCTTTGAAAATGGAGTTTGTCGAAATGCGCCACGCGATTTCCGGTGACCCGACGCTGCGGAGCCGCAATGAGCCATCGCCGCCTTCGCTGATGAGCCGATTGTCGCGTATCGCCGGCGGCGCATGGTCAGGCTCCGTGCAAGAGGTGACTGGCACGCAGCGCCGGCAGTATGAGATTGTCTCCGAGGCTTTTGAGGGGATCCATACTGAGCTGACAGAGCTCATCGAGCGCGAACTACGACGCATTGAGGCCGCCGCCGAAGCTGCTGGTGCGCCGTGGTCTGGAGGCGCGCTGCAAGACTGGCGGAATTGAGCGGGGCGTAGCACCTTCGCAGACACACCCCGGCCCGGACTGCGTCTGGGCCACCCCTCTCAAGAGGGGATTTTGGGTGTGCGCTAACTTTGGAAAAAGAGTTCTCGAGGACTGGCGCTGTCCTCAACCCCTGTCATTCCGAGCGTAGCCGAGGAATCTGGGAAGGCTGCCTGCTGTGCATTAAAGCTGTGGCTGAGGCGAGGCAGCTGGGTCCCGGGTCAGTCCCTGGGCGTCAAGGAGGGAGTGTTCAAATAGTTGATATTTAATAACCAAGCTTGTTTTGATCAACACGTTTTATGCTATAAAAAGCCACGTCATGCCGATCCGGTATCCAGAGAACGGAATGGGCAACTGAAGCTGATGGTGTCGCTGTATGGATCCCCAATCAAGTTGAGGATGACTGTTCAGTAACGCACTTAAACATATAAAAAACAATAATTTAACTCGTTCGTCCTTGACGCCTATGCAATCAAGTTGAGGATGACGTGGAGGGGAATTGTTGAGCAAAGGGTGTGCTGCAATGCACCATCGCGGACACACCCCTGTGCCGACAAATAATGTCGACACGTTGCCCTCTCAAAGAGGGGATTATAGAATAAGTCCCCTCCACCGGAGGGATGCCCGAAGGCGGGGTGGGTCAGCCAGGGATACAGCTACCAGTTCCACCACCAGCAGTCACGCTATCAATCGACAATCGACAATCGGCAATCGAAAATCAGCTCTCCTCTTCCGCGAGGTACCTGTACACCTGGTATCCAACGGTGGCGGCAATGGCGCCGCTATACGACAGGCCAACAACTGTGGCAATCCGCAGGCCAAGTGACCACGAGAGCTGCGTGGAGATAAAAGAACCCGTAACGCTGCCAGCGAGGGCGCCGACGTATTTGGCCTCTTTCTCCCAGTCAATATCATTAAAACCAAGCCCTTTAAAGGGGTCAAATGTGAACGCATCGTTGTCACTGCCGGGGGCTTTTTCTTTGTTATCCATGGAATCTATGCCAGTGGTGAAAAGCGATAGTTGGAATACGACGTCTTGGGTTAAAAGTTTAGCGTCGGATAAAAGGTTTTTGTGGGAAAAAGGTGTTGGAAAAATTTAAGATTTGCTGCGGCGTGTCGATAACCTAGCCACAGGTTTATCGCATTTAGCCCTCCGTGTTAGCCGAAGACATATGAAGTATGCAGACGACTATGCGGTTTCTGGAGAGGAATTCGCAGAAGGTCAGTTGGTTTCTGGTACCGTGTTTCTGGTAGTTCTTGTATTGCTGAATGTTATCCTATTTTTAGATTGGTTCGGATACCTTTCAATTGCATGAGCTAGCGTCCCCACAAGTAGAATTATAGCCGAGATTTCGCCTCCCGGATACCCGAAATGGCGAATAGAGCGCCCAGCCCCGTAAGGCTGGGCGTTCGCTGTTTATACGTATCAGTGTTGTTTATACGCAAAGATGCGCCTCTTTTTTGAAGAACTAACCTGGTTGGTTGTTAGCGGGATAACATGAAATTACCTATTATTTAACCATCAAATACGCTTGTTCTTGACAATTTGTCCTTGTGTTAGCAACATATGCTAATTGTTCATTTGCGTTCTCTCTTGTTGTTTGTGGCAATGTTTTATGTTGTCGGGGCGTGCCCGCAAGATGCCTTTGCTCAGGCAAAACCTGGAGACTTTCTTGGTGTCTTTATAGATGCAGATCAGGGGCTTGATTTTCCTACGGGTTTAGTATTTGGGCCGGATGAATATCTCTATGTGAGTAGTGCTGTTACCGATGAGGTATTGCGTTTCGATGCATCCACCGGCGCTTTTGTTGATGTGTTTGTGCGTGAAGGAAGTGGTGGGCTTGATCATCCAGATCAGCTTTTGATTGGCCCTGATGGATACCTTTATGTTGTTAGCTTGCACACCAATGAAGTGTTGCGGTACGATATGTCCACTGGCACTTTTATAAATGCGTTTGTGACAGCAGGCAGCGGAGGACTCAGTTTGCCTAATTGTTTGACCTTTGGCCCCGATGGTCATCTTTACGTGAGTAGTTTTGGGACTGACGAAGTGTTGCGCTACGAAGGGGCTACAGGCGTTTTTATGGATGCGTTTGTAGTTAAAAACCGCGGTGGACTTAAGAATCCTTCTTGTATTGCCTTTGGCCCCGATGGACATCTTTATGTGGGTAGTTGGAGAACTAATGAGGTGTTGCGCTTAAATGGAAACAGGGGGACATTCCTCGATGTGTTTGTTGCGGGCGATGAAGAATGGTCACCTAAGTCACTGGGGCACTTGACTTTTGGACCATATGGACATCTCTATGTAAGCGGTTTAAGCAGTCAAGACGTACGACGCTATAATGGATCTACCGGGGAGTTCATTGACCAGTTTATACCGACATGGAGTGGTGGTCTTAATTATCCCACTAACATGATCTTTGCTGATGATGGAAATCTATATGTCAGTAGCAGTGATACCGATCAGGTATTGCGCTATAAAGCGCCGGAAAGTGATGTAGTAAAGGATGCTTTGTCTCTTTATAGTGATTTTATCCTGGCACAGAATTATCCCAACCCATTTGGTTCGAAGACAATTATTAGCTATACGTTACCAGAAGCAGCAACGGTAACGTTGCGTGTCTTTGATATACAGGGTTCCTTAATAAGGAGAATAGTTGACCCGGATCAAATCAGGGGGCAGCATGAAATCGAAATTGAAGCCGGCG
>JBCCIM010000165.1 GCA_039111535.1 Bacteroidota bacterium
AAGCTGTTTTCTAACACAGTGTTTTCTAACAACGTGTGTGCTTGAGCCCTGCGTTGGCTTGTGCCACCACTCATGTTCGGAGAGAAAATAACGATTATATTGCTCTTTATAAGTCTAACAGAGCCGTGCGAAGAATCTGGGCAAGCAGAAGGCTGCATGACCTCTGCTGTTGATAGCAGCGCAAGTGGCCTGGTGGGTAGGAGTGTCTCAATCGTTGCGTACACACCCCGGACCAGCCATTTGGATGTCTGGTCCACCCCTCTCAAGAGGGGAGTTTGGCAGGGAGGCATTGCAATGTTCTTTGGCGAGTCGGAAGTTGTTCGTATTAAAACCCGAAAACCCGAAAACCCGAAAACCCGAAAACCCGAAAACCCGAAAACCCGAAAACCCGAAAACCCGAAAACCCGAAAACCCGAAAACCCGAAAACCCGAAAACCCGAAATATGATCTACACCTTCAACGGCATCACGCCCACCTACGACGGCACCAACTTCATCGCCCCTTCAGCGGACGTGATGGGGGATGTTGTACTCGGTGCTTACACAAGCGTATGGTTTAACGTCACCATTCGCGGCGACATCCACCGCATCCGCATAGGGCGAGAGTCGAATATCCAGGACAATGCCGTGGTTCACATCACCAGCAACACTGGCCCTGTGTCCATTGGCAACCGGGTGACGATCGGGCACGGTGCAATTATCCATGCCTGTACAATCGAAGACAACGTGTTAATCGGGATGGGAGCAATTGTGCTCGACAATGCTGTGATTGGGGAAGGGAGTATTGTTGGGGCAGGGGCCCTCGTTACGGGACGCACCATTGTGCCGCCGGGATCTATGGTGCTGGGTTCGCCGGCAAAAGTGGTCCGACCACTAAAAGAAGAAGAAATCGCCGGCATCGGCAAGTTCGCCGACAGCTACCTCCAAAACAGCAAAGCCTTCAGAAACGGCGGCTTAGTCCCCAAGAACTAGCAAAGGCCCAAAACCCTTCAACCTTAAACCAGCAACCTTCAACCCAAACCCATAAATGGGTTTGGCACCTACATCTCGTAGCTGGTTACGTAAGCTTCCGCTACATAAAATTCGGGCAGGCCAAGCTTGTTAAGGGCGTCGGCTGTCGCGCGGTTTCGGTCGCGTGCGCGTTCCCAAAACTCGCGTGCATCCGTGGCGCCCGGAAACATGGCCCGGTCTTTTTGGCTTTCGTGCTTGAAGACCGCCTCGATTTTGCGGTCGAGGTCAGCTTTTGACATTGGGATGAATACATCCACCCGGTCAATTTCCCATTCCTGCCATGCACCGCGGTATAGCCACACAAGCGGTTGGTGTTCTGCGGAGGGGGCGTACTGGATGGCTTCCGGGGTCACCTTGAGCTGCGTTGCATCTACAATGCCGCGCTCTTTGCGGTAGCGCATGAGCGCTTCACGGATGGCATCGTAACACATCCGGTGGGTGCCATGCGGATCAGAGAGGTCGCCGGCTACAAAAATGTGGTGCGGTTCAATTTCGTTGAGCAGGTTTAATACTACCTGTACATCTGCTTCGCTAATTGGGTCTTTACGGACGGTGCCAGTTTTGTAGAACGGCATGTCGAGGAAGCGCGCATCTTCCGGCGTAAGACCAATTACTTCGATGCCAGCGATGGCTTCAGAGTAGCGAATGAAGGCTTTGATTTTCTGCACTTCCTCGATGTCCACTTCGCCCGGCTCTTTCTGCTCCAGGAAGTCCAGTATGCGCTTGCTTTCGCCGTGAAAATGGTTGAGTGCCTTTTGGTCGATGCCAAACACTTCCATGCTCATGTCTACAAACTGCAGGTAGCGGCGGACGTCTGCGTCAAAGACCGCAACGGAGCCGTTGGTCATGTAGGCAACGGTGACGTCGTTTTCGTTTGCCACAACTTTGTCCAGCATGCCGCCCATCGAAATCACGTCGTCATCCGGGTGCGGACTAAAGCAGATCACGCGTTTCTCGCGAAACAGGTGGTCCTGGTACACAATGCGTTTGCGGAGATCTTCGAAAATCTGCCGGCACAGGGCGTCCACATTCGGATTGGCGTAAATCAGGCCGTGGAGCCGGTTGTTGAAGAAGTCGGCTGACTCCAGGCGGAGGATTGATTTTTCCAGTTTTTCGGAAAGCCAGATAACCGCTTTTTTGGTCAGATCGTCCGTCCATTCTACATCGCGAACAAGCCATGGCGTTTTCTTGCGCGTTAGCTCGCCGGCAGCGCCTTCGTCGACCATGAAGGTGGCGTTGGGATGCGATTGCAGGAAAGACGCTGTAATCAGCTTGTTAGGCTCTTCTTCAACAGCACGCCTGATAATGGTAGCTTTGTGCTCACCGGTAGCCATCAAGATGATCTCGCGGGAGTCGAGAATGGTGCCTACACCCATCGTGATGGCTTCACGTGGCACGTTTTGTTCGCCAAAGAAGCTGCTGGCCGCGTCGTTTCTTGTGCGTTCATCCAGCGTAATGAGCCGCATACGCGTCTGTGCGCTCGAGCCTGGCTCGTTAAAGCCAATGTGACCGCTTCGTCCGATACCGAGCAGCACAAGGTCGAGGCCGCCGGCATCCGCAATATCTTGCTCGTACTGTTCACAGTAGCCCGCAATCTCTGAGCGGTCCAGTTCACCCAGCGGAATATGGATTTGTTCAGCCGGGATGTTTACGTGATCGAAGAAATTTTCGTACATGAAGCGGTGATAGCTCTGGAGCGTATCGGGCTTCATGGGGTAGTACTCATCGAGGTTGAAGGTGATCACGTTGGAGAAGTCCAACCCTTTATTTTTATGCAGTTCAATGAGCTGCTTGTAGACGCCAATCGGCGTGGAGCCCGTAGGAAGCCCCAAAACGAGGTTGAGGCCTTCTTTTTGGCGCGCCCTGATTAAATCAGCGATATAGCCCGACACATGCGTGGCAAGCGCGCCGGGGTCTTCATAGATTTTGATGCGGGCGCGCTCAAGCTGGATGCCCAATTCTGCAAGGTGTGGTGTGGTGGCGGGTTGGGTGTCCGAAGACTCTTTCGCTAGATACATAAGGGTGGATTACTCAGCGCGATGAACAGGGTGCAGGGTGGTAGCATGGGCCGGCCGAAGGTGCTCCGGCGTCAAAGGCGCATGCGACATCAGCAGGCCACAAACTACGGTACGGGTTGGGTCAATACCCAGGAAGTGCACCCAACCGTTACTGCGGGCGCCCTAACCGGTAAATGCGGCCATCGAAAGCACATATATATAGTTCATTTTGCTGGTCAACTCCAAATGAAGAAATGTGGAGATTTGAGTTTGCCAGTTCGACCTGTTCGCTCAGTGTTTCTCCATCCATAGTAATGAACCAGATGCGCCCAGAAGCATAATCGGCGTAAAAATATTTACCATAAAACTCTGGCAAGGTTGAGCCCCGGTACACATACCCTCCGGTAATGGAGCCACCGCTGCTGCGGCCATAGGTTACAACCGGATCGATGAGGTTGTCGGTAGGGCAATTGTCTGCCGGCTCAAAGCAACGATCGCCTTCACGGATTTTCCAGCCATAGTTGCCCCCATTTACCACAAGGTCAACTTCTTCCAGTTCATTTTGGCCCACATCGCCTACCCAAAGGTCGCCTGTAACCACGTCAAAGCTAAAGCGCCACGGATTACGGAGGCCATAGGCGTATATTTCCTCTTTGAACTGATCACCCTGGCCTGCAAACGGGTTGTCGGCAGGAATCCCGTAGGGCAGTCCACCTTGCGGGTTGTCTACATCAATACGCAAAATGGCACCGAGCAGGGTGTTGCGGTTTTGTCCGTTTTGCATGGGGTCGCCGGCTGAACCACCATCGCCAGTAGCTATATAGAGGTAACCATCTGGCCCGAACGCAACCTGGCCGCCGTTGTGGTTGCCATAGGGTTGCGCAATTTCTAGCAAAACCTCTTCGCTTGCGGCATCTGCGAGGTCAGGATTGGCAGGATCTACGGTGAAACGCGAAATTACAGTGCGCCTCGGATCAGATGCGGTATAGTTGACAAAAAAGGCCCCGTTTTGCGTATACAGGGGATGAAAAGCCAGGCCGAGCAACCCTTCTTCATTTCCGTTGTCTCTTACACGGTCTTCGATGTCGAGGAATACGGGCGTGCTTCTGCTTTGTACGTCATTAGGGAATACCTTGATGATGCCGGCCTGTTCTACCACAAAAATGCGGTCCGTGCCGTCGCCGGCGTGTTGGAGGTCGACCGGACGGTCAAAACTCAGGTTTGGAAATGCAAATTCGAGGGATTCAGTGGTTTGGCTGCATCCTGCAAACATCAGGACAGCGAGAAAAAGTGTATATTTAGACATTGTTGATTGCGAAGCGGTTAACACTGGAACTATGAACGGCGTCATTATTTATTACGATGCCCAATTGTCGCTTGACCCACCATCATGATTCACCATCTTGTTGCTGTAGAAAAGGGCTTTTCTGATGTGAAGGCTTGAATCTTCGTAACTATGGGCGATTGTATTTCGTTAGCTTGTTTACAGTTGAAGGCGCAATAAGGTCGCCTGTCATAAAATTTTTCCTTGAATGAGTAGCTGCCCTTTCGGTATATTTGGGCCGCTTTGGATCCACTAGTACCCCCATAATCCACTAAATATTAAAAGCATACTATGCGTTTGGCTCTAGCTCTGTGTTTCTTCGTTTCATTCATCGTAGCAGGCGTACAGGAATCGCACGCGCAATCTGATATTGCTGCGCACCTGACGGAAATCCACGACCTCGCACAGGAAGTCCTCAAGGTCAGTGTAGAAGCTGCCGGCGCGGCTGATGTTGCCGCTGTAAAAGCAAATGCCAACGCGGTGTTTGCCCTTGTTTGGGGCTCGCAGTCCGGGCTTGGCGAGGTTGATCAGGCCGGCGCTGTAAATATTCATGGCTGGAAAACACGCTGGCAGGCGGATAACGGGATGTTTGACGAAGCGTTTGCTGAGCGCTATGGCGTCACCCCTCCAGAAATTACCGATGTCACCCAGCTTGGCATCATGGGCCGCGGGCGCGCCGTTCGTCACATGCTCCAGGAAGTACTCGACAACAGCGATTCCAGCATGGCGCAGAAAAAACACGCAGAAGCTGCCATGGCATCCCTGAACAATGTAATCGGGTGGATGAAAATGGATGATGGTGTTACGAAAGGGGAGCGTCAACCGCGTGTAGACTTGACCAGAGAATGGGATTCCCCGTCCGAATTCTGGCTCTCCACAGCGGATACAGGTTGGCTGCTTGAGGTGTTCTCCCAGGCCATCAACATTATGAAAGTGAACTACGACGGGGATACCGCCGAAGCACGCAAACATGCGCAGGGCATGGCTGATCTTGCAAAACGCGTGCTCGAAGGTATGGATGCGAACAAAGACGGTAAAGTTATGCCGGCGAAAATGGAAGGCGGCATCGAAGCCGCTGTCGAACAAGCCCAGGCCGGCGGCTTTATTGGCACCTGATTCCAGCTTCTCCCGCAAAAGAATTGCTCACCAAACTACAGGGCGGCGCTGCAGCCGGCCCCTTGATAAACAATAGCATGATTATTAAAGCCATTTATAGAGTATCCGTTTTTGCTTTGCTGCTCGTTACAGTCCTTGGGTGTTCAAGCGCTGATAAAATGGGTAAAGCACCCGAGATGTCCGACGCCTGGATGGACCTGTTTGACGGCACATCTACCGAAGGTTGGGAAATGACCGGTCCGGGCTCGTTCACGTTGAATGACGATGGGACCATCACGTCTGAAGGCGGCATGGGGCTGTTCTACTACAAAGACCAGATGTTCAAAGATTTTGAGCTCGAACTGGAATGGATGTCAACCAATGAAAAAGCCAACTCCGGTGTATTTGTTAGATTTCCAGACGCACCCGATCCCTGGTATGCTGTGAATACGGGCTACGAAATCCAGATTGACGACAGCCAGAACCCGATTAACCAGACAGGTTCTATTTACAGCTTCTCTGCACCGTTTCATCTTGCTTCAAAGCCGCTTGGCGAGTGGAATACGTACAAAATCAAGGTTACCGGGCAGCGCTATCAAATTTATCTGAATGGCGAGCAGGTAAACGACTTCTACGGAGATCGTTCACTAGAAGGCATGATTGGATTGCAGAACCATGATGATGAGTCGCGGGTCTCTTTCCGGAATATCCGGGTTAAATCACTTGGTGATACAGGCGCTGCGCAGTCTTTGGCTGAGCATTTTGCTGTTGAAGAAGCGCGTGATCCGATTAATGTGTTGATGCTGGCTACAACGCACGGCTTCCGCCACGGGCCGGCCATCGACATGTCGAAAGAAGTTATGGAAGCATTGAGTGCCACCACCGAATTCAATGTGGATGTCACCGAAGATGTATCCGTACTGACAAAAGACAACCTGGCCAATTACGACCTGCTTTTCTTTGCCAACTCAACGCTTCGCCTCAAAAGCGAAGGGAGCAGCGAAGCTGAAGCCGCGCTCATGGGCGACCACGGCACCTGGGATTTGTCTGTTGACACGCCACAGGGTGAAGTAAAAGGCCGGCTGGCAATTTCTAACGCTGACGATGGCCACAGCGGCCAGGCACAGTTTAGCCTCTTTCCTGGCACCTACAACTTGTCCGATCTCGTGGTAGAAGACGACAAGCTTGGGTTCAGCTGGGAAGTTGACGGTATGGGCAAACTTGTTGCTGATGTCATGCTCGACGGCGACGAACTGAAAGGCACCATTGTAGGCGGCGGCGCTGAGGTACCTGTTGTAGGAACGAAAGTGATGGCGCAAGATGCCGGCATTGCTGGTAACTGGACGGTTGAGTCGCAAGCACCAGATGGCACCATGACGCTTTACATTGCTTTGGCTGATGCAGATGGCCTCGAAGGCAGCATTACAAACGACCCTAGCCAGGGCGCTGCGCCGCTGATGGACCTAAAGCGCGACGGTGATGCCCTTACATTCTACTTTGATACACCAGATTTTGGTCGCATCGATGGGAAAGCTGATGTAAATGGCAACGATATCAAAGGAACGTTCTCCGTAAGCGGATTTGACGTGCCATTCTCTGGTGGCCGCGATGGTACCGTTGAGAAGAAGGGAGCGGAAGAACTGGTCACTCAGGCACAACAAGATGCTATCATGGATTTCCTTGCCCAGGGCAAAGGCGTGGTGGGCGCGCACTCAGCGCTTGACGCTTTCTACGACTGGGAAGACTACAAAAACATGGTAGGCGGTGGCCTTTTTGTGTCGCACCCGTGGACGCAAAGCGTTCGCATTCTTGTTGAGGAAAAAGACAACCCCGCCGTTAGCCACTACGGCGATTCATTTACGATTCGCGACGAAATTTATGTACTGGATGAAAATCCACGCTGGAATTCGAAAGTGCTGCTTTCACTTGACATGGATAGCGTAGAGCCCGAAGCTGATGCCCGCGGCGCGTATCGCAACGACTATCCAATTTCGTGGTTGCGCGAACACAACGGCGGCCGCGTATTCTATACCAAGCTGGGTCATTTTCCGGATGTATGGACAACGCCATCTTTTGTAGAGCACCTGCTACAAGGCATGCGCATGGCAGCCAACCGCATCGAATCTGATTTCTCTGGTCACATGGTTAAAGAAACCATTTCGGACAACGTATGGCCGGATGACCTCGCTGTAGATGATGAAGGCAACGTCTGGATTGCAGAGCTGAACGGCAAAGTACACCGTTACGACAATGAAACTGGCGAAACGAAGCTTATTGCCGAATTGCCTACAACGGATCCAAAGAACATCGAGCATGGCCTTTACGGCATCGAAGTTGACCCGAACTTCTATGGCGGCGATCCTTACGTCTACGTGTTTTATGCCGAACAGGAGTCGATTATCAATCAGCTGACGCGTATCAAATACGAGAACGGCATGCTGAACATGGATACTGAAGAGGTACTGCTACGCGTACCTACAGAGCCACAGTGCTGTCATCAGGCCGGCGATATCGAATGGGGCCCAGATGGCGCTTTGTACCTTTCAACAGGGGATACAGGCATGTCTGAGACGCGCCCTGAGTGGGAAATTAGCGACGAAGAAATGGACGAGTTCAAGTCATCGAACAACCTGGAACAGGTCCAGTGGTCGCGTTTGGTTGACTCCGAGCGTACGTCACAGAACCTGCAAGACCTTCGTGGTAAAATTCTGCGCATCAACAAAGATGGCAGCATTCCGAAAGATAACCCGTTCTACGGCGAAGCCGGCGCGCGTTGGGAAGTATATGCTTACGGCCTGCGCAACCCGTACCGTTTCAAAATTGACCCGGATAACGGCAACCTGTTCATCGGTGTTGTTGGCCCGGATGCCCAGTTTGACTACGATGAGTACAACATCTCGTCTGAAGGTGGGGAGAACTTCGGCTGGCCACGCGAAATTGGTCTGCTGGCGTACAATGAGTGGACACCAGACATGATTCCGAACTACAGCCCGCCCGTATGGGAATACACCTACGAAACGGGTGGACGGTCTGCTTCTGGTGGTCCAATTTACAAGCACAAAGGCCCGGGTGGCTTTCCGCCAATTTTCCAGGACCGCGTGTTTGTTTATGACTGGGCGCGTAGCTGGATCAAGTATGGCAAGCTTGTCGAAGAGGAAATCGAAATCACAAAAACCAATGGTGAGACCTATACGATGAAGTCGCCTCGCCTCGTTGATGTGAAAGAATTTGACACGCTTCGCGGTACACGGCCTATTTCCATGGATATAGGGCCAGATGGCTCCATTTACGTAGCTGAGTTTACCGGCTTTTGGTATGCTGCGCCGGGC
The DNA here is from genome assembly GCA_039111535.1 of Bacteroidota bacterium. Lineage (NCBI taxonomy): Bacteria > Pseudomonadati > Bacteroidota > Bacteroidota bacterium. Next base: position 8,756 of record JBCCIM010000165.1, read on the forward strand.
TCAAAAGTGACGCGCTACCGCTGGGTTTCCAACGATAAGTAACGTGTTACCGATTTTCGATAACCCGAAAATACGGAAACACAACATCAAGGCCATCCAACGAGCGTTTTTGTTCTGCAAAGCGTATAAAAAGATAAAAAGTGCGCAGCCTGGGAACGCAGAGGCATTAACATGCATTCTGAAATCAGGTGCCCTTAACCTAGATTAGTTTTAAAGCATGAAGAAGTACCTGCCAGTATTGTTTGTACTGTTGATGATTTCAATGGTCAGCTTGGCGTTTGTAGGACAACCGGTAGAACCCATCAATGCAGGCGTAACGCCTGTCGCTACCGCATCTACCGACGGCATTTTTAATGACGAAGGTGAACAGATTTACATGACACGCTGCATGTCTTGCCACATGGCAGGCGGTGAAGGCGTGACAGGTGTCTTTCCACCATTGGCTGAGAGCGAGTATGTGTCTGGTGACAAAGGCCGGCTCATTCGTATGATTATGCACGGACTGACCGGGGAAATTGTCGTAAATGACGTCACTTACAGCGGCATGATGCCGCCCTGGGGAGGCTTCCTGAACGACAAGCAGATTGCAGACGTGCTCACCTATGTGCGTGCCAATTTTGACAATGATGCAGATGCGGTTACTGAGGACGAAGTTGCCCGTGTACGCGCTTCTGTAGGCGAGCGAGATGTCTGGACCATTGAGGAGCTGAACAAAGAAGAAAACCTCGGTATTCCTGAGGGTGATTGATCAGCCCGCGCTTGTCAAAGCAATTTCAGATGTAGCCACCAGGTGGCTCGATCCAGCGTATCCTCAACGGCTTTCAGTTGTTGAGGATACGCTCGTTTTGGAAAACCGGTTTACTGAAGAAGCGCTCACGTTTGCCATCAACCAGCAGATGAGTTTGCTTACTGTTGATGCCCTGCATGCCTGGCTGAAGGGCCGGCAGGTGCGTGAGTGGAAGGCTGTAGGCGTGCTCAATGCCGGCAACATCCCGCTGGTCGGATTGCAAGATTGGCTGGCTGTTGTGATGAGTGGTGCTGCATACAGGGGGGTGCTGTCCTCGCGTTCTCCGCATTTGTTGCCGGCGTTTGCTTTTGAGGTGATCGAAGCCTTTCCCGATCTGCAAACAGACTTCGTGGCGTACAGCGAACTTTACGACGACCTCGACGCTGTCATTGCATCTGGCAGCTATGAGACGATGCAGGAAGTAGCTGCTGCCTGTGATAACCATCAGATCCCGCAATCTCATCGCCTATTGCGCGGGCATAAGTACAGCATTGCCGTATTGACGGGCAAAGAATCACCCCAGATGCGCGAAAACCTGGCAGAAGACGTGCTGCTTCACGAGGGCCTCGGATGCCGCAATGCGGCGATCATTTGGGCGCCGGAAGGACTCGCACCTGATCCTTACCTGGAGTCTTTTGCATATTTTCGAAGTATTTTCCCTGTTCATCCTCGAACACCCGGATCTCTTAAGATGAAACAGGCGTTTCTGGCCGCTGTTGATGTCTCACACGCGTACGGAGAAGGCATGGAGTTTCTGGTGAGCAAAGGTGATCCTGAACCCCAGGAGCCCGGGCACGTGCGGTGGGTTGAGTATCGAACCGAGGAAGAACTTGTCGGTTGGATACGTGATCATAAAGAAGAAATTCAGCTTATCGTTGCAGGACAGGGGCAGCAAGGCAAATTTGATCTGGGCCCGCTTGTGGTGAGCTTCGGTGATGCACAACGGCCGACATTGGATTGGTGTGCTGATACCGTTGACACGCTTGACTTCCTGCAAGCACTTTGATACTGTTATCTTAAGGGAACGCCTAATTGGCGGCCCATGCCAGTTTCATGAGCACCAAAGAAAAACAAAAGCACACGTCTGAACAGGGCACCAGGGAAGATCCAGCCAAAATTGAGCGGATTGCCGGCCATACAGCCGGACTGGTAGAAGACCTGAAATCGTGGCTCGAGCTGAAAATAGAATTTGTCCTCCTTGATGTTAAGGAGGAAATGAAAGCCACGGGTATGCAGGCTGCATACCAGGTGGGATTTTTTGCTGTATTGCTCGTTGCGGGGCTTTTTGGCCTTATTGCACTTGCATTTGGCCTCGGTACATGGTTAGGCAACCCCGCATGGGGATTCCTTGCTGTAACCGGACTGCTTGTGCTTGTTGCCTTCATTGTTAAATGGGTGGGCAAGCGCAAAGGTACTGCTAAAGAAGCCGCAACCTATGACTTGCGCGTTGATGATGCGCCACCTAAACTTTCGGGAGATGGTGCACCCGAGCCGCTGGCCGGGCAGCCGCCGCAACAACTGAAACCGCTTAAGACTTCCGAGTTGACTACGGACAACCATGCAAAAGACCAGTAGCCGGGAGGCTGTTGCTTCCCGACTGAAGCAAAAAGAAGACGAAATAAACCGCCGAATCGAGGCGCTCCAGGGCGAAATGACGTCCACTGGCGCTGATGTGCGGCAGTATTTGAAAAGTAACCCCTGGATCGCAGTAGCAGGTTCTGTGGCAGCAGGTATCCTGGTGGGATTGATTGCCGGTAGAAAAAGCGCAAAAACCCGCCAAAATGAACTGGTAGACACCTATATCGAGCGCCTCATTGAAGCGGCGCGAGACAATGGCGCAACTGAGCAAGAAGTGGGTGCACTACTGCGTGAAGCTATGCGCAGTTCGATGCCCCCGCCACCGCGCGAGGCCTATGGGAATCCTAAATCTGGCGGGATCGCGGGCAAGCTGATGGGAATTGGCCTCGATATGGCCATGGGCTTTGCTAAAAAATCGTTTTTTAATTTCCTTGAAGAGCAGGCCAACGCGCCGACTACTTCTGGGTTAGAAAAAAAAGACGATAGCTAACTCTGACAATCCTGCGCATTGGTGAACACGTCTGATACCGGGAATGAGGCATGAGCCGCGTTCGACGGTAGGAGCAGCTCTCCTTTTGCGTTTCATATTTGATAATAGATACGGTATAGTGTGATGCGTGTGCTCTTGTTTGGCCCTCCCGGTGCAGGTAAAGGTACGCAGGCCAGTTTGCTGGTGAAGAAGTACCAACTTGCCCATATTTCTACTGGCAATATTTTACGGGAGGTTATAGCATCCGGCTCCGACATGGGGGCGATAGCAAAAAGCTACATCGACCACGGAAAGCTGGTGCCCGATGCCATGATTCGTACCCTCACCGAAGAGGCCATCGAGCAGGCCGGCTATAACCGGTTTATTCTGGATGGTTATCCGCGCACCGTTGAGCAAGCGCAGTGGCTCAAGCTCTTCCTTGACAACCACGAAATCGATTTGAGCGTCATTGTGAGCCTCAAGGTGCCCGATGAGGTCATTGTAAGTCGGTTAAGCAAGCGACGGTTGCATAAGATTACAAAAGAGAACTACCACCTTGAGTTTAATCCGCCGCCGCAGGATATTGACCCTGACCTCCTGACCCAGCGGCCCGATGACCGTGCTGAGGCGATACGGAAGCGGCTTGCCATTTACCACAAGAAAACCAAGCCGGTAGAAGATTTTTATACGGACCATCCGAACTACTTGAGAATCGACGGGACCAAGAGCCTCGAAGAGGTGCAAGAAGCTATTGGCGCCCACATGATGAGCGAGGCAGAAGCGGAGTAGTCCAAACACGACATTGCCCGGAGACCTACCCGGCACAATACTTCAGCATCGTACCTGTTGATGCTGCGTAATATTTGACAACCACCATAAGGTCCATCCTTACATGACATCTGTTGAACATGCCAGACCGGCAAAGGCGCTGGTTGAAGCATTACGTGTTGACGTTGAAGATGCGTTGGCAAACCTGATTCCTGAGCAAAAGCCAGAAAGCCTCTATGCGCCGGCGCGCTATGTGCTTTCGGGTGGCGGAAAGCGCCTGCGTCCTGTCTTGCTGCTGCTCACGGCTGAAGCCTTTGGTACCACCCGGCAACAGGCAATGCCAGCCGCGCTGGCTGTTGAAGTGTTTCACAATTTCACGCTCGTCCACGACGACATCATGGACAATGCGGACACCCGGCGGGGCAACCCAACCATCCACACAAAATGGGATGAAAGCACAGCCATTTTGTCTGGCGACTACCTCATGGGGCTGTCTTACCAACTGCTGGCCGCTACGCCGGCTGGTAATCAGGCACGCATGCAGCAGGTATACCACCGCATGGTGCAACGCCTCTGCGAAGGGCAGGCCCTGGATAAAGATTTTGAAACACGGTCGGATGTTACCGTTGATGAATACATCCAAATGATCGACGGGAAAACCGCAGCCCTGCTCGAAGCTGTATTCGAACTTGGTGGCCTCGTTGGGAATTGTGACCAGGCCGCGCAGGAAAAATTGCAATTGCTGGGCCAGGCAGTAGGGCGCGCTTTTCAAATCCAGGATGACCTACTCGATATAACAGCAGCAACGGCCAAGTGGGGCAAGAAAATTGGAGGCGATTTGATCGAAGGCAAAAAAACATACCTCTTGCTGCGGGCGCTGGAGTCTGACAACGAAGTGGCCCGGGCGTTCTTCGAGAAAATTGTAGCACACAACGGCCTGGCTGAAGACAAAATTCCGAAAGCCAAACAGTTGTTGGAAGAAAATGGTATACTTAATGACGCAAAACAGGCTGTGCTGCATCACACGTCTATAGCCCAGGATTGCTTGCAGGTTTTGGGAGATTCCGAAGCTGCTGCTACCGTTCGTTGGCTCCTTGATGCCATGCAGACCAGGTTGCATTAATCTGCACGCCGCGCGCCAACGTACCGTGCGCCCGTGCTGTGTGTAAGAAGCCTTTTATTTATCGTGATATGGTGACTCGTGAAGTTACAGTGCTGAATCAGGCCGGCTTGCACACCCGGCCGGCCTCAATGATCGTACGCGAAGCCGCTCGCTATAAAGCGGATTTTTTTATTGAGAAAGAGGGTTACGAGATCAACGGCAAAAGTATTATAGGTGTAATGACACTGGCAGCAGAGCAGGGGGCCCAACTGACCCTAACGTTTGAAGGCGAAGACGAAGCTGCCGCCGCTGATGCCATTGTCGCGGTTTTTGAATCGGGATTTGGCGAGAAAAAATAAGGACCAATGGTTGCAACGCTACTGCCCGGCTTGTTAACCAGCCCTTCGGACAGACCTTAATCAATCCATCGTAATGGGACAACGCAGCGCATCTTACGACAAGTCCATGGATCGGGATGGGCGCACCTATGCGTATCAAAAAACGGAAGCCGGCGAAACCATTGTGGATGGCATAGCTGTTTCCCGCGGTATAGCGATTGGCAAGGCCTACAAATATGCGCGTACCGAAATAACAGTGAGCAAACGCCAACTGCCTGATGCCCAATTGGCAGAAGAAGTTGAACGATTCAGGGATGCTGTAAAAGCTGCTGAGCGAGAGCTGACCAAGATTACAACAGTTGCCCGTGAAAAGCTTGGAGAAGGCAGCGCCAGTATTTTTGAGGCACAGGCGCTCATGCTAAAAGATGAAGTCCTGTTGGCCTCAGTTACCGAACTCATTACGCGCGACAATGTAAATGCCGGCTTTGCAGTCGATGCGTTTATCTCAGAAAGCCGTAAAAGGATGGAGGCAAGCGGCAGCGACTATTTTCG
>JBCCIM010000166.1 GCA_039111535.1 Bacteroidota bacterium
GTACAAAAAAGAGATCCAGAGGGCTCTAGATACTACTGACTATGGCAAGAACGTATTCGTCATGATTAAGTACAGAGACAATAACGAAGATTTAAGAGAGTTTATATTGGATACGCTTGCTTCCCATGGTTTCAAGGGTGTGTTGGCAGACCGGCCTGAATGGAAGCTTACTGGAGACAGTGTTGTAAATCCCTTGGCAGTTCTTTATTGTTGTAAATATGGAATCGCTTTTTTTGATGAGCCTGAAGATAATCAGTTTTATAACCCGAATGTAGCATATGAGCTTGGAATCATGCATTATCAGAACAAAGAATGTATGATCTTCATAAGAGAGGAAATTAAGCAACAAAAGCCGTTTGACATCCTCTCGAAACTGCATCAGGAGTACAAAGACAATTTAGAAGTCAAAAAGCATATCAAAAAATGGGTTGCATCCATAAAAGCTGAGGAATATCGACTGGAGAAAGAGAAGCGTAGGCAAAAAGAAAAAGGAAACCGTAAGGTTGTTGTGGCACTGATTAAGAAGAAAAATGGCCAATTCCTCTTGACGAGAAGAAGAATTCCAGAAGGTAAGTTTGTTTGGGGATTCCCTGCGAAAACCATGATGGATAGCACAAGTGTGAAGAAGTATTTTCCTCCGGCTTGTGTCTCGGAAACTGGCATTACTCCAATTGTTCGGAAAAGGATAGGTAGCCGCTTTCATCCCAATACGAAAAGACAGGTTGAGTACTGGCTTTGCGACTATGAAAAAGGTCGTATTAACATTCTGGATCCAGATGAGTTGTCTGAGCTGCGTTGGGTGTCCGGGAAAAAGGCACAGAAGTTGATTACATCAGATTTGTTCGAACCATTAAAAGGTATATTAAATGGACGAGACAATTGAAATAGGCGAAGAAATAAGGGTTGCTATGGGGATAGTCGTTAAGAGTTCTGAAATCCTCTTGGTAAAAAGGTCACACAGGGAAGCTGATTTGCTTTGGCAATTTCCAGGGGGGAAAATAAAAACCTTGGAAAGCCCTGAAAATGCAGCTGTTAGAGAGGTTTATGAAGAGACTGGAGTCAGGTGTACTGCACGGAAAATGATCGGCTTCCGTAAGCCCCACCCTTCAACTGGTGCTAGTGTTTACTATGTAGTGTGTGATTATGTCTCTGGGCACACAATTATCAAAGATACTTCTGAAATCGAGCGAGTAAAATGGGTTAGGACTCGTGATTTATCAGCATACATGCCACACAAACTATTCCCTGGTGTTTTGAAATATCTTACCACTTAAGTTTTACTGATCTGTCAATGCATGACAGGTTAGCTCGCAAGTTCATTTGATAAATTGGCTACCCTAAAGGGTGGCTTTTGTGTTTTATAGGGTTTTTGTTGGTCTATATTACTCCTTTATAATAAATTGGATAACCTTGTTTTAATAAATTCTACCCTAGCGTACCATTTCCAGTAATGGCCGATATATTCATTTCATACAAACGGGAAGATCGAAAAACAACAAAAGCGTTGGCCGATGCGCTAGAGAAACGCCGGTTTTCTACGTGGTGGGATACGCGGTTGGCTACCGGCGAAAGTTACGACGATGTCATTGAAACAGCACTGGATAGTGCGCAGTGTGTAATTGTGCTGTGGTCGCAGGCCGCTGTCAAAAGTAGATGGGTAAGAACCGAGGCTGGCGAAGGGCTTGAGCGTGAAATCCTGGTTCTCGTGTTCATCGAAGATGTAAAACCCCCGCTGGCTTTTCGCCGCATCCACACGGCTAGCCTTGTTGGATGGGAGTATGCGCTTGAAGGGCCGCTAATAGATGCATTGGTGCGAGATGTAAAGCGAATTGTAGCTACTTCAGGTGTGGCTCAGAAGCGTAAAGTATGATCATCAGAAAAAAAGAAGGTTGAGCTAGCCCCTACGATCACCAACAGCATCGAGATGGAATTTGTGCTGATTCAACCGGGTACCTTTATGATGGGATCGGATGACTATAAAGATGAGCAACCCGTTCATCAAGTGACAATTTCAAAACCATTCTATATGGGACAGAATCCTGTAACACAGGAAGAATGGAACGCTTTGATGGAGAGTAATCCGTCAAGATTCAAAGGGAATCGGCTGCCCGTAGAACAGGTCTGTTGGCATGATGCCATTGATTTTATCCAGAAACTAAATGAACGCAAGCGGTGTAGCGGTTGTCATCGGTTGCCTACGGAAGCGGAATGGGAGTACGCAACTCGTGCAGGAACAACGACCGCACACAGTTTTGGAGATGATTCAGCTGATTTGGGTAATGATACATGGTACTGGAAGAATGTGGCCCGTACGACATAGCCAGTAGGTGGGAGGAGGCCAAATCCTTGGGAGCTTTATGATATACACGGCAACGTAGGTGAGTGGGTGCAAGATTGGTATGGCAGTTATGATAATGAGGCGCAAAAGGACCCGGAAGGCCCTTTGATGGGTTCAAGTAGAGTCTTTCGAGGTGGGAATTGGTACCAGAACGCTAGTTACGCCCGCTCGGCTTACCGCAGTTACTGGCTCCAGATTACCGCTTTCGCCCCCTCTACGTCGGTTTTCGTGTATTGAGGACTATCTCTTAGCGCTTTTACCCTTTGCCGAAAAGCCGGTAGGTTGTATTGTGTTGCAGTGATTGTTTTGGAGGGGCAATTCTGTAGGCGAACAGTCAGCCGAGGCGAAGCCGGAAGGATGTGAGGGGATGCGAACCGCCCGTAGGGCGGGCGTGTTATTGTGGACTGGATCCCAAATCAAGTTTGGGATGACGTGTGGGCGGGGCGGCTCAGGAGCGGCTTGATTAGCCCCCCGAAACAATACCCTTACAAAAAAGCACGCCCATGAAAAACTGCCTTTACAAAAAACTACCCTCTTGAGAGGGTCGATCATGAGTTCGTCATGATCGGGGTGTGTCTGCGCAGAAGCCAGGCAATGGCATGACGCAATGCACGCCAATGATGGGCCGTTTTATCAACAGATTGGCATTCAATGCACCGTGAACCTGGCACGCTTCAAGGTTTTTTCTTTTTAGTTGGGTTTTTTGTGCAGGATTTATGTAGCTTTTTTTTGTATCGTTCTGTCTTTTCTGAGAACAAATTGGCTTATAAGCAATTTGTATCCTTAGCGATTCTATTCTAACACCCTGTCGATCTCGAAAACGCGGTTTATCGCTAAAACACCACAGGTTAACGGAGTACACGTAGAGCAATGGAGCTTCCACGTCTCACAGTGCTAAATGAGCGGTTTGCTATTCGAAAAGTCCTGGGCGACCTGGGCCCGTTCGAAGCAACCTACTTGGCATGGGATCTTGAGAATGAAGAACAGGTCATTGTGCGCGAATATCTACCGGTTGGTATGGCCAAGCGGGATGAGAAAGGCGTAGGCTTGTTACCCAAATCTCCTGACTTTGAGGAGCAGTATCAGTACGGCCTCGAGAAAATTGTAAAAGAGGCTGCGTTGTGCGTCAGGATTGACCATCCCAACGTCGTTAAGGAACGTGAGTACTTCCGCGAAAACGGTACCGTTTACAGAATTCTGGACTATCACGCCGGCGCTTCGTTAGCGTATGTGCTTGAGCAGCAAGGCGGCAAAGTATCCCCGCGCACTGCTGTCACGATTCTCATGCCGCTCATGGATGGGGTCAAAGCCGGCCATGCACAAGGCCTCGTACATGGTGCAATCTCCCCTGATAAAATTTACCTGACCAAGTCTGGTCGGCCGATGTTGCTGTCGTTCAAAACGACGCATCTCCTGCTCGCGCAGAAAACGCAAAACCTCGTTTCTTTCCAGCAACCTGGTTTTTCACCGCCCGAGCAATACACGCCGCGTGGCAAACATGGCCCCTGGTCTGATGTCTACGGATGTGGCGCTGCCCTCTACACAATGTTATCCGGTGGCCAACTGCCTGATATCCCGTCTCGCTTGAGAGAAGACCAGGTGCCGGCGCTTATCGACCAGTCGTTTGACCTTTCTTTGGGTACGCGCAATGCATTGAAAGCGGCGCTCGATATGAACATCACGCGCCGCCCGCAATCCATCGAAGCATTTCGCGCGATGCTTGTGGATGGGTTTGATCTTCCAGGGGCGCATGTCCCCCCGCCCGAAGCACCTGCGCAGAAAGAAGCTTTCCATCCGCGTGCAAATGTAGCAGCACCGCCCGCGCAGCCAGTACCTGAAGCACCAGTCCATTTTGGCGCAGATCCTGTTGAGGATCCAATTGGCGTCCCGGTAGCACGACAACCTCTCCCTATTGAGCAATTACAACTCGATCCCGAAAGTTCGGGAGACAGTGGGGGGATAGCTGCAGAGTTCATCAAAGACCCGCTTGCTGATCGACAAGGCATTTTTGAAGATCCTGGTAGCAATAGCCTTGATTTCGACACGGGCAATGGGAGCCAGTTTGAAGCTACATTTTCCGGATTTACACCTGTAGCCGTCCCATCGACGCAGTTACAGGATAGCAGTCCGGCTGTTTACGATCGGGTTACACCTGCGGTGCAAGAGGAAGAATGGGAGAAAGAGCCGGCGTATGCCGCGCCGCGGCGTCGAACAAGCAGTGGCAGTGGAGGCCGGCGCATAATATTCTTCCTGCTTTTTGGTTCTAGTTGCATGCTTGCGTTCCTGTTGTATACCCGCATGCAAAACGCTGAACCGAACACACTTAGTAATTCCGGTTACTCAACCGCGTTGCTTAAAGGCGATTCCCTTTACACGCTAGGTGAAACTGAATTTGCTGCTGATAATTGGGACAATGCGCGCTCCCTCTTCGAACGCGCCCGCGAAAACTACAGTCTCGCACTCACCCTGGGTGATGGCGACAAAGCTACCCTGCGGCAGCGTATTGATGATGTAGATGGATATCTTGACGAGCCCATCACGGTTGCGTTGGATGCCCGCGAATCACTGGCCTTTATATCGCGCGGTGATTCTGTTATGAATGCTGCGGATGCGTTGAACGTTGTAGGTGACTCTGTTGAGGCGCGGCTCTTATATCGCCAGGCACGCGAAGAGTACCTGAAAGTGATTGATGTGCGCCCGGATGATTCCCTTGCTAATGCCCGTTTGCGTGAAGCTACGCAGCGGATGGTGGCCCCTGTGCGGGTTGCCCCAGCCCCAGCACCAACGTATCAGGTGAATGCTGAGCAAGAGCGTGCCCAGCGGCTATACCTCAAGTTTAAAATGGAAGGCGACTCAGCGTATGATATCAACAGTCTGGTGAACGCCAAAGCCAAATTCGAGGAAGCGCTGATTTATAAACCAGGTGATGAGTATGCCTTGAGTCGCATCTCCATAATTAACCAGCGCGTTAGACAAGGACAGCGTGAATCGCAATACAAGGACCACATGAGTTCGGGCTTCCGGTTGAAGGATCTGGGACGGCTCGAGGAAGCAAAGGCAGCTTTCCTGGAAGCACTGAAATTCAATGAGACCAGCCAGGTGGCGCAGAATGCTATCTTCGAAGTTGATACACTGATCGACCAGATTCAGAAGAAAGAAGAGGCCTACCTGAGCCACAAGACCCGCGGCGAGGTGCTACTCGAAAAAGAAGACTATGCCGGCGCGCTGGATAGTTTTACCTCTGCCTTGATTGCCAAGCCCGACGATGTATACGCATCGCAAAAGGTCAAAGAAATCAACGAAACGCTCAGCGCCCTTGCGAAAGACGAAAACCAGTTGCCTGAAGGCATGGTAGACGACAATGGCATCTACAATTACACGGAAGATGCCCCTGTGTTGGTTGGCGGTCGGGAAGTGTTGCAATCGCGCTTGCGATATCCGCCGAAAGCGGTTGAAGCCGGCATCGAAGGCCGTGTTTCAGTACGCATGATTGTCGACGAAACAGGGCGCATGATCAACCCCCAGATCCTCAAAGGGCTTCGGCACGACATGGATGCTGAAGTGATGCGCGTTATTCGCGGTGCCCGCTTTGAACCCGGTCGGGTAGGCGGATTGCCCGTCAAGTCATGGTACACGCTCTTCTTCGAGTTCAAACTCGATAACGAATAAGCAGCCTCCAGTCAGGTTACTGCCGGGGCTTTAGCCGCCTCGGTGTTGGCCGTTTCGTCATTTTTCCATCCCCACCAGATGCTTCGCACTGCAATAGCCATGAGCAGGGGAATATAGGCTGTGTGCATTTCTTGTGGCCAGAAAAACCACCCCAGAATTGTAATAAACAGCACGATTGCTGTAACCCGCATGTAAGGTTTGAGCCATGTGGGAGACTTTGCCAGTGACCAGAGCGCAACCAGATGTGTAGGCCATGCCCAGAGCAGATTCCAGTTGTAATTGGTCACTTCGTGGATAGCCACCAGCCATAGGAACAGGGCCAGCAGGCCGGCAAAGCCGCTAAACCCGTACAGGAATCGATCAAACCACTTGCGCGCCCAGATTGCCCGAGGAGACGTTCCGTTTGATACCCACAAGGCCATGATGAAAATTAACCACATGACCACGTACAGGGTCGGCGGCTTATCTGTTGTGATTGTCTTTTCATTGCGGTAAAGGTCAACCGTATTGCTGACGAAAGGCACCGTTTTGCCATCGATTACAACCGTGGCGCCATCAAACGCTTCCATCAGGTTGATAGGCAGAAACATCTCTTCCCGGCTGGTAGCAATTGCGTCTGTAGGGATGGCCAGTGCCATGTCGATGCCGGCATCCAGGAACGGGCGCGATTGGATGTATGGATCAAGCAAGTGCCTGAAACTCTGCCGCGGACCTGCAGCTTCACTGAACGACAGATTGTCGCCGAGGATATGTTCAAACACATCACGGATACGGGTAGAGCAGTTATCAAACAGAAAGTCGTACTGGTATACCCTGTTTTCTTTTCTGGCATTTACCTGCAGGAAGTCAAAGGCGGCCTGTTTTTGGTCCTGGTCCAGCGCAATGAATTGTTCGATGATCGACCGGCCGTCATTCTGATATCGCTGCAATTCCCTCCGGATGTCGCTTGCCCACAGCATATAATCCAGCCTCCCATAGATAAATTTGGGTAAGAACTTATAGTCAAACTGGAAGGTGCCGTAATTGTAGAGGAGATCGAAACCGTGGTAGGGATCCCGTACCCTGAGTGCACTATGTCCAAATAGATTATGCGCCTGGTTGCCCGGGTATATGGTAATCAGCGAAATGTAGGCGCCATCAGACAATGAGATAGATGGCTGTGCCATTGCAGGGCGCTGTGTCATACCCCAAAAAATGAGCAGCCAACAAATCGTAAAGATGGTGCGTCGGGCAAGGTTGGACATAAAGGTGCAAATATTTTGACAATAGGGTGGAATTCTAAGAACCAAATTCGAATTAGGTTTCAACGGGATTTATTAACTTCACAGCGCATCATTAAAATCTACTTCATTTACAGGAAAAAGCGTGTCAACAATCCGAGAAGAGTTGGCTTTTGTCCTGTTGGTATCATTGATGTATTTCTAACACAAGCATACGGGCAGAAGCATTGACCAGAAGTGAACGCGCCGCCTATACCCTGGCGGCGTTGCGCAAAGCCATACCAAGGCCAGAAACGGAGCTGAACTACAGATCAGAATATGAACTCATTATTGCGGTTGTGTTATCAGCGCAATGTACCGACGAACGTGTCAACAAAGTGACGCCGGCACTTTTCGAGGCGTTTCCCACAGTCGCATCTCTTGCTACTGCTACACCTGAGGAGATTTATCCGTATATCAAATCCATTTCTTACCCGAACAACAAAGCCAAGCATCTGGCAGGGCTGGGGCGGATGGTAATGGAAGATTTTGACGGCAAAATTCCTTCGACGCTGAAAGAACTTGTCAAGTTACCTGGGGTAGGACGGAAAACTGCGCAAGTTGTGGCGTCCGTTGCCTTTGATGTGGATGCTTTACCCGTTGATACCCATGTGTTCAGGGTAGCTAACCGGATTGGGTTAGCCAAAGATGCAGATACACCGCTCAAGGTTGAAAGGCAACTAAAGCGCGTGCTCAACCAGGAAGACTGGTCGGAGGCACATCACCTGGTTATTTTGCACGGGCGGTATACCTGCATTGCACGTGCACCGAAGTGTGACGCGTGTCCGGTTACGGCAGCCTGCGTATACTACGCGCGTTTGCAGAAACTACCCGCGCCGCTGGAAGGACTTGATGCAAAACGGGGCAAGTACTACTGCAAAACCAGCAACTTTTATTTCGACGAACCTGCATACAAGACAGACCGCCACAAGGTGGAGCAGATTGCCTGCCCCCGTACTGGCTCGATGAACGTATTTGAAACGAAAACCGGGAAGACTGCCAGGAAAGTCCCGGATTTCAGAATCAACTAAAAACAACTTATGGATTCCAGTAAAAAGCACCTGTTGCTCATTTTGGACGGTTATGGTATTGCAGAAGATGAAGCCGTAAGCGCAATTGACCACGCCCGTAAACCTTTCTTAGATTCGCTGTTTGCAAAGTATCCTCACGGCACGCTTGAGGCATCGGGGCTGGCTGTAGGGTTGCCGGCTGGCCAGATGGGCAACTCGGAAGTTGGGCATATGAATTTAGGCGCCGGCCGCGTGGTGTACCAGGATATTACCCGCATCGACAAGTCCATTGCAGATGGCGACTTCTTTGAAGTAAAAACATTGGTACAGGCTGCGCAACACGCAAAAGCCAATGGCAGCAAATTACACCTCTTAGGTTGTTTTTCAGATGGAGGCGTGCATGCTTCCTTGACGCACATCTTTGGACTGTTGCGTCTCGCGAAGCAGCAGGGGCTTGAGGCCGGTCAGGTTTGTGTCCACGCGTTTACAGATGGACGAGACACAGATCCGCAGGGCGGCATTGAATATATCCGCGCGTTCCAGCAGGAAGCTGAAGAGATAGGCGTAGGGCACATTGCAAGCATTTGTGGCAGATACTACGCAATGGACCGCGACAAGCGCTGGGAGCGCACAAAACTGGCTTATGATCTTCTCACGGGCACAGATGCCGGCCTTACCTTTGATGATCCTGTAGCCGCAATCCAGGCCAGCTACGACGAAGATGTCACGGATGAATTTGTGATGCCCCGGAAAATCAACTACAAAGCCGTCACAGACCGCTCAAAGACCGGTGCGTTGATTGAGTCAGGGGATGCGATCATTTTCTTCAATTTCAGAGCAGACCGCGGCCGGCAACTGTCGTACGCATTTACAACACCTGGCTTTGATGGATTTGAACGCGCACCACTCAAAGATCTGTTTTATGTCACACTGACGCCGTATGCATCAGACCTGGATGTGCACATTGCCTTTCCGAAGGTAAACCTCAAACAAACGCTCGGCGAAGCCATTGAGGACCTTGGCGGGACGCAGTTGCGAGCTGCTGAGACCGAAAAATACCCCCACGTCACGTTTTTCTTCAGCGGTGGTAGAGAAGCACCCTTCAACGGAGAAGACCGGGTGCTGGAGCCCTCGCCGAAAGTGGCGACGTATGACCTCCAGCCAGAGATGAGCGCGCCGGCGTTGGCGCAGAAGGTAGCTGATGCACTGGCTGAAAAAGACTACAACTTTGCCGTGCTCAATTTTGCCAATCCGGATATGGTTGGGCATACCGGGGTTTTCGAAGCTGCTGTCAAAGCCATTGAAACCGTGGATACCTGTGCCAAACTGGTGGTAGAAACTGCGCTGGCGAACGGGTACTCCATCAACATCATTGCTGACCACGGCAATGCAGACAAACTGAGAAACGACGACGGTTCACCTCACACCGCCCATACAACGGCGTTGGTGCCTCACATCGTAATAAAAGAAGGGTTTGCCGGCCCCGTCAAAGACGGAAAACTGGGAGACATCGCCCCCACAATTCTCTCGATACTCGGACAACCAATCCCCGAACAGATGACCGGCGACATCCTGGTTTGAAAATAGGTTGAAGGTTAAAAATTGAAGGTTAAAAGTGACGAACCTTAAACCTTCAACTCCTTTACTGGATGGTAATCTTGGTTGGCAGGAGGGCCTGTACTTCGCCGTTCATCTCTATGATGGTGCGGAGATTTTCGGATTCCTGTACGAGGATTTGCTCAATTGGGGAAGCGGTCAGGTTTAGCCAAATTTTTTGTGAGCGTACGGCCAGCGCTTCGTTGAATTGCTCCAGCATCGTTTTGGGGCGCGGGAGCCGGCGTATATCGTAGCTGCCTGGCGCGAGTTCAGCCTGCTCAGCTGCCACATCAATGGCGGTTTCGAGACCACCCAGCATATCAACCAGGCCATTATTCTTGGCGTCGACGCCAGTCCAGACGCGGCCTTGGGCCATAGCATCCACTTCTTCGACTGTTAGGCCACGGTTTTCTGCGACGAGCTCCAGGAATGAAGCATAGGTGTCATCAACAGACCGCTCCAGCAGGTGTAGCTCTTCCGGGGTAAGTGGCCGGGTACCTGAGTACATGTCGGCATAAGGGCCGGTACGTACAACGTCGAAGGTGACGCCAATTTTGTTTTCGTACATGCTGCTTAAATCCAGCGACATCCCAAATACGCCAATCGAGCCGGTAATTGTAAGTGGATCTGCAACAATCATGTCGCCACCCATAGCCATCCAGTAGCCACCGGAAGCTGCATAGGTGCCCATCGAAATAATAACGGGCTTGGTTTCAGCAGCGCGTTCTATTTCTCGGTACATGGCGTCAGAAGCGGAAGCAGAACCTCCGGGCGAATCGATACGCACAACGATGGCTTTCACTTTGTCGCTTTCAACAGCGGTACGGATGGCCTCGTTGAACGTAGCTGATCCGAGGATATCTCCACCAAATAACGGGTTGGTGCTGTAGCCGCTTTTGCCTGGCATAATGGTGCCCACGGCATATACAACAGCAATGTCTTCCTCACCGCCGCCTTCCAGGCCGGCTTCTTTGTCCGGCACGCGTACATACGACTTCATGCTTACGGTACGCAAGTCGTCGTCGGCCTCGATTTCCAATTTCGACTTAATTGCTGACTCCACTTCGTCGTAGAACATGAGGTCATCAATGAGGCCGGCGCGGTACGCATCTGTTGCCAGCAAGATGGCGTCGGCTTCCATCGTTTCAAGTACAGCCTCTTCTTGTAGGCTTCTGCTCTCCGCAATGGCGCTGAGGAATACGTCGTACTGATCGTCTAGCAACGCCCCCAACTGCTCCCTGTTTTCGTCAGAAAGATTAGAGCGGATGTAGGGTTCGATGGCACTTTTATATTTGCCGGCGCGAATAGGCTGGGCTTTGATGTCCAGCTTATCAAACGCGTTTTTGTAAAACTCGGCAGCCAGATAGAATCCATTGAATTCGAAAGGAGCCTGTGTAGACGCATAAATTTCTTCAGCCGTTGTTGCCAGGAAATATGCTTTTTCACTGACCGCGTGGTCTTCGCTGGAAGCTACAATGAATTTGTCGCTTGAGTCTCTGAACGTTTCTAGTGCCCCTCGCATTTCCTGAAGCGTGGCCCAGCTGCCCGATAAACCCCGCATTTGCAGCCAAACACCGTCAATGCGTGGATCAACAGCAGCTTTAGCCAGCGCATTTTTGAACTGGGCGAGATCATAGGTCGGGCCGCTTGCAAAAGAAGACGCAAAAGGATCGTCAGACGAAATCTCCGGGAGGGCACCCGACAAAGGGATTGTTAACACCGAGCCGGCGCGAACCCGTGGTGCCTGATCGGAGCTTGCAGCAATTGCAAACAAAAACATGAAACCAAGAAAAAACATGACGCCAAAAGCAATGAGGGCGCCGAGGGTGGTGGCAATGAGCGTGGAAAGAAAACGCATGTAAGCGGATGTTAGGTTCAAATGATGTAATGGTGGATACCAGCAGCTTATCTGCCCAATAAAGCGGCTAATAGGCCTTTTTCGTGGTATCCGGTGCGTACAAACCAGTTAAGCAATTTATATATAACCGTATACACGCAGATTACCCGCATGGTTGCGTAAAGCAGGAGGTTAGTCGCATGTGTTTGTAGCCATTACTGGACATGCATAGTCACGGATATAGGTTACTCAACATAATTAAAATCGGCCAAAATACCCCAAAATGGCTTGATTGGCCGATTTAGTGGACTTGGCACGTCGTTGTATAGGAGTTAGGGAAAGCATGCGCGGCTGAGAAATAAGCTGACTCATGAATAGTATGAGGAAAATGAAATGACTACCATGTTACAAACGACCCTAAAAGCCATACCGGTCCTGCTGTTAATGCTGGGCCTCATGGTTGAATCGTCCACCGTAAACGCGCAATCGCGCAGTCGTACGAGTGGACGCGCAGAAAAATCGGAAAGTTCAGAGAAGCGTGCACCTGCTGCTTCAAAAAGAACAACGCCGAAAAAAACAACCGCGCCAAAGAAGACCACACCGCAGCGCGCTACACCTAAAAGCAGCTCGAGCCGGCAGCGCTCAACGCAGTCGACCCGTTCATCAGGCCGTAGCTCCTCTGGTAACAGCACGAGTTCCAGCACGAGCCGGCAGCGTTCTAGCCAGGCTACCCGTAGCACTGGCAACAGTGGAAGTACACGAACACGTTCGGGGAGCACAAGCCAGCAGGCTAATCGCTCTTCAGGCAGTAGCCGCAGTTCAGGTGCTACCCGTAGCCGTTCAGGCAACAGCAGCAATGATCAGCAGGCTTCTCGTTCGCGTGCAAACAGTGGCAGCAGCCGCAGTTCAGGTGCTACCCGTAGCCGTTCAGGCAACAGCAGCAATGATCAGCAGGCTACCCGCTCGCGTGCCGGCGATAGCAACCGTAGTTCGAGTGCCAGCCGCAGCCGTTCGGGCAGTGGTACGAGCAGTCGGCAGCAGGGGGCAAGCCGTTCCAGCAGTGGCAACCGCTCCGCATCTTCTGGCAGGAGCAGCGACGCCCGCAACCGTGCTACAACAGATGTGCGCAGGGAATCACTGGGCCGTCGTTCAGACAACAACCGCAATGCATCGGGCCGCGGGACTGTACGGGTAGATAACAGCCGTACCTCTACGCGCAGAGATGCAACGCGTGTACTGCCGGCGAGAAACTATGGCTGGCGTGATACCCGCAAGCACAACGTGTATAAAAACAACAAGCACTGGCGCTATAAAAGCAACCGTGTATACGTGAATCCGGTGTACCATCATCGTCCGAATATACAGGTGAACGTTGTATGGCCGTGGCAGAACCGTTACCGTCGCCAGTGGCGCCCAACGTATCGATACTGCCAGGTCGTGTATGTTGAAACTGGATATCGTGGCAATTATCACAAAGCCAAAGTTGATATCCGTACCAACTACCACCACGAGGTTCGGTATGCTGACCATCGGAAAGCTATTGTTGACATCTACATCGACGAAATCGAAGTATTTGAAGATGGCTACTTCCTCG
Source organism: Bacteroidota bacterium (assembly GCA_039111535.1). Classification (NCBI taxonomy): domain Bacteria; kingdom Pseudomonadati; phylum Bacteroidota; species Bacteroidota bacterium. The sequence goes on from JBCCIM010000166.1 coordinate 13,304, forward strand.
GCAAAGTGCGCCGTTTCCCGAAAGATCTGGAGCACATCCAGGCAACCATCTACAGAAATGGTGAAGTGGTATACGACCGGGATGTGTTTATCGTAGGTGATCCTCGTGCAGGATTTGAAATGATCGCAACGCAGTCTTACGACGGCTATGTGCAGGACTACTACGACCGCTCACACGGTATGGATGTTGGCCGGCTGAATTTCAGACGCAAACGTGTCGATTCCCGCCGCTATAGCAAACTGTTTGATCCATACGATTACAACAGATATGCGCCAATCTCTGTACTGCCTGATGACCAGCAGTTGCTAGATTACGGATACGACGCGATCAGCTACCATCATTATGATGACAACAATGATCCGTACTATGGCGGCTCGTATGACGATGACTACTATGACTACGACAACTATGGTAACCATTCGGTCTACAACGCGCCACGCGGCACCACATACGGTGCACAGCACAACGTGTATGGCAAAAATCAGCTGGTTGCTGATGGGTTTGTAACTCAGGCGCAGCCACTGACACTAAACAAAACCAACGCGTACAAAACTAACCGCGGCGTTTCCGTGAAAATCCAACGCGAAGCAACACTAGAGCGGATCCACTAGTGATTCCTCCTGAAGTGCAAACAAAGAACCCCTGCCAGCTATGCCGGCAGGGGTTTCTTTTTTTGTTGAAGTTTTTCTTGTTTGGACCTGTTGATGGAGGACTGGCGAACTGCATTCCTCGTCGTCATTGTGAGCCCCCGTGGGGGTAGCACGTGCTTTTGAATATTGAACACAGAACCAGGGGTGTTCAGAAAAAATAGTAGCTGTCAAAGTTCAGTTCGTTATTAGCAATTTAGTGTGCTGGACGTCCACCAAATGCGCGGCGGTGTGCGAGGGACTTTTATCGAAGCGTTTTCCTGAATAAAATTCAGGAGGCCTTGAGCGTATGGCGATAAAAGTGCGTTTTTATTTGGTGGTGCCCTTTTCTTTGGTTCGTTTCTTTTGGGCGAGCAAAAGAAATGAACGTA
>JBCCIM010000167.1 GCA_039111535.1 Bacteroidota bacterium
GTACCACGGTAGCGCAGCCTGTTTTCTGTTCGATCATGTTTTCGACATTGGTGCCGAGCCATGACTTGTCGACGTTGGCTGCTGTTCGGGCGATCCCGCGCTTGATGCGCGCCGGGAAGGTGCAGCCGATCGCGCCTTTCCACGAGAAGTGCTGCGCTATTTCATTTACAACATCACAAACCGCTTCCGGGGTAGCCGGCTTAGGGGTTGGAATACGGAAACGCTCACCAATGAGCTCTCCAGTTTCTGTGTTAACAGGGGCACCTTTGATGCCCGAACCGCCAATATCAATACCTAGAATGTCCACGTTGCTTGCTGGTCAAAATTGGTAATTCAACATCTCTTCAACAGATAAGAGAAACGAATAGATTGGTTTTTGTTACGAGAAGGCTAGTTTAACGTATGGTTGCAGCAGACGACATATGTAGCATCGTACTGCACCGCGTGCTTACTTAATGTAATAAACATTCAAGCCAGTTCACCTGATAATAGGTGAATAATCACCAAAGTCTATGCAAATGTCTAAGCAAAACACAATGCAAAACCTGTTTCTCGCTTTCTGCCTGTTGCTCGGTTTGACGCTAAATGCCTGCCAATGCTCCGACAAGCCCGAAGTAGGACCTGTTGAAGAAACTAGCGCTATTGTCGCCAATCCCAGCATGTAAGGTTCCACCCCTGTCCTTCAACGGCCAGGGCAGCGATATATCGGGTGCCCATGTCGATTGACTGAAGTGTCCAGCGATTGGTATCGGCGGGATCTACGCGTGACTCAAGCAAAGCGGCGGGTTCGCCGGGTACAAGAGATACGTCAAACTGGTTTAGTGGGATGCTTAATCCTTCTCCACGCGCTTTGATGTACGCTTCCTTGCGCGTCCAGCAATTGAAGAATCCGATGGGTTGGGCGTGCCTCGGCAAGGCGCGCAGGGTGTTCACTTCTCGTTTCGAAAAGAACCGCTCAGCAACGCCGTCGTGGGCAGCCTCGGGGCGGATGCGTTCGAGGTCTATGCCTACTTCCCTGTCTCGTGTAAAAACGTACAGAATATAGCCGTGGGCGTGGGAGAGATTGAACGTCAGTCTGTTTTCGCCGGTGCCAAGATTCAGGGCGGGTTTACCGTAGGGATTGTAAAAAAACTGGAGAGATTGAGGTGCTTGCTCCAGATAGCTGCCCAGTAAATGGCGCAGCAGACCGCGGGCTATGATGTATTCGTCCCGATTGTCTTCAAACCTGTACCGGCCCGCTTTCATCTGTTCATCAACAGAAATCAGCGATTTGAAGTGCGGCAACAGCGGCATGAGTTCGTGAAAAGAAGCCCGCCAAACGTGCACATCACCCGCAGTAAGGGACAGGCTGGGCGGAGGGGTATTCCAACCGGGTAACGGGTTTGTCATCTTGATTTCCAATGATCTGGGCGCTTTTGTGTGCCTGGAAGTGTTGTTGGTCCAGGGCGATAAGAATTGAAGAACTCGTGCTTGAGCTAATCGTCACGCTCCTGTTTAACGGCAGACATACCCGGAAGGGCACAAAACCGATAGTGGTTTTCTATGCAGTTTTTCTGCGTAGTTTTTTGGTCAGGGGAGAACCTAATTCGCCGGCGTCGTTTTATTAAGGTAGTTCCTTCTTTGCCCTGCGTTTGCATGTATATCCCTGAAGACAAAATAGAAGAAATTCGCGCTGCCAGCGATGTAGTAGAAGTCGTCGGGGAATACGTACAGCTTAAACAGCGCGGGACCAACTTTGTTGGTTTGTGTCCTTTCCACAAAGAGAAAACCCCGTCTTTCAATGTCAATCCGGGTTTGGGTATTTTCAAGTGTTTTGGGTGTGGTGCCGGTGGCAATGTCTTTCAGTTTTTGATGCGGATTGAAACGCTCGAATTTCCCGAGGCGGTGAAAATTCTGGCGCAGAAGACTGGCATCGTCATTCCTGAGAATCACGAACAGCAAAAACAAAGCTCCGAAGTTGAAGGCATTTTTCATGCCCTGCGGTTTGCCGGCCGATTTTTTTATCAACATCTAACCCAGAAACCATCAGGCGAAGAAGCCCTTGCGTATCTCACCAATCGCGGGTTTTCACCGGATTCCATCAAGAAATTTGGATTAGGCTACGCCCCGGAAGCCTGGGATGGTTTGTTAACGGCTGCCGAGAAAGAGAAAATTGACGTCCAATTTCTCGAAAAAGCCGGCCTCATTATCCCGCGCAAAGATAAGTCTGGCTATTACGACCGATACCGCAATCGCGTCATTTTCCCCATCTTCTCGCACCTGAGCAAGGTAATAGGGTTTGGCGGACGTATTCTGACAGCAGATAAAAATCAGCCCAAATATATCAACTCGCCTGAAACGCGGGTTTATCACAAAGGACGCGTGCTTTATGGATTGCATCAATCTAAACAGGCAATTCGGAAGCGGGAGCAAGTGCTGCTGGTTGAGGGCTACACGGATGTTATCTCGCTTTTCCAGGCCGGTATAGAAAACGTTGTAGCAACAAGCGGGACTGCGCTCACGCCCGATCAAATTAAACTCCTCAAGCGGTACACCAACCAGGTATTGGTGTTATACGATAGCGACTCCGCGGGTGCTGCCGCTGCTTTGCGCGGGATCGACCTGTTGTTGACACAGGGCATGACCGTGTATGGCCTTGAGCTGCCTGAAGGCGAAGATCCTGATTCATATGTCCGGGCCCACGGCGCCGAAGGTTTTGAAACGTATATGGTAGAGCAGCGCAAAGATTTTATCGCGTTTATTTACGAACTCGCAAAGCGCAGTGGCCAGCTACAAACGCCGGAAGGGGAAGGAAAGCTGACGCGCTCCATTCTTAATTCCATTGCGCGCATGCCCGATACCACCATGCATGAGCCTTTTATCCGAAGGGCAAGCCATGTATTGGGTATTCCTGATATCAAGCTGTTTGGTGAGCTGAGTAAAATGCTTAAAGCTGCTCCAGCAACTGCGCGGTCGCAGCCAGTTGAAGAGGTGCCGCCGATGCCTTCTGTCTATACTGATGAATCGGCGCCCATTGAAGTTGAGGTGCCTGGGGTTGTACTGCCGGAAGAGCGCATGCTGGTTTTACTGATGCTCGATCATGGCAATCCGCTTGTAGAGCACATCATGGGCAACATGTCGATTGATGAATTCAGCCCGGGCGTAATTCGCAAAACAGTGGATGCTATTCTGTCGATGTATAATGACGGCAAAGTGAACAAGGATAAGTTGATTGAGGGCACCCATGGCAACCTGGTGCGGGAATTGGTAACTGATGTGCTCATGCAGCGCCACGAACTTTCCAAAAACTGGAGCCGCAAGCAAAATATCAGCGTCCCGCGTTATAATGAAGATCCATACGAAGTGGCTGCCGGCGCCATGACCCTGTTGAAACTGGATCGCGTGAAAGATGCCATGGAGCAGATGAAACAGCAGATATTCAGGGCTGAACAGTCAGGTGCCAACGTACATAAGCTCCTCCAGGAACAGATGGCATTACAAACTTTACAGCGCCAGATTGAAAGGCGAGAATTTCTCGACTGGAATGTTTAGTTTAAATAAATCTTCAAAATTTACGATCTTACGTATAGAGCAACGCTACGCATGACCCGCACGTAGCGTTTTTTGTCCGAACCCCTGCGAACAGATTCTCGCCTGTAAACACCACAGCTGTAAAAGCACAGCAATACCGGTTTGTCCGTTCGGCATACCACATTATTGCAGCCGAGAGTGAAGAACCAAACTATCTGCAAGAGCATGTAGGGTCTGTTTATGACCCCCGAAATATAGAGGAAGCAAGTCCGGCTGAAGAGGCTACACCAGGCCTGGAGCATGCGACGAAGGCACAACGCGTACCCCGCAAACTCGACTTGAACCATGCCAGCCTGTATTTCAATCGGGAATTGAGCTGGCTTGATTTTAACTGGCGTGTATTATTTCAGTCGAAAGACGAACGCGTGCCCTTGCTTGAGCGGGTCAGGTTTCTTGCCATAGTTTCTTCCAACCTCGACGAGTTTTTCAGGAAGCGCGTGGGCGGGCTCAAGCGGCAGGTAGCTGCAGGCGTACGCCGGCTCTCGCCTGATGGCCGTACACCGGAAGATCAGCTCTTGCTCATCGCCCAGGCCGTGCCCGGGCTGTATCATGCCATCGGAGAAGTCTGGAAAAACGAACTCAAGCCTGCCATTGAAGAGCGGGCCGGCGTGGTTATTAAAGATTACGGGAGTCTGACCAAAGAAGAGCGGGAAGCGGTAAACAATTATTTTCAGGAAAAGATATTTCCAATCCTTACTCCGCTGGCGGTGGATCCTGGTCACCCTTTTCCATTTATATCGAATCTTAGCCTTTCCCTTGCCGTCATGCTGCGGCATCCGGTAAAGAAAACAGAGCATTTTGCCCGCATTAAGGTGCCCGTTACCCGAGAACGCTGGATTCCGGTTAATGAAAAACATCATTTCATTCCTATCGAGCAGGTCATTGCCAATAACATTGGTGCGCTGTTCAAGGGCATGGAAATCCTCGGGGTGTATCCTTTCCGGATTACCCGAAATGCAGATATCCGCCGAAACGAAGAAGAAGCGGAAGACCTGATTGAAATGATTTCGGAGGAGTTGCGCGAGCGCCGCTACGCTTCTGTGGTGCGGCTCGAAATACAGAGCGCAACACCCGAACATGTGCGGCTGCTACTGATGCGTGAGCTTGGCCTGCAGCCAGAGGATGTGTATGAGACCGCAAATGGGCTGATTGATCATACTGCGTGTATGGCCCTTGCCAATCTCAATGTTCCCGAACATCAATATGAACCCTGGGAGCCGATGATTCCCCGCCGGCTGCGGCCAGAAGGAGATCCCCCGGAAGCGCCCAATGTGTTCAAGGTGATTCGTGATGGCGATCTGATTGTGCATCATCCTTACGAATCGTTCAAGGCTACTACGCAGCACTTTGTAGAAGCCGCCGCAGAGGACCCGAAGGTACTTGCAATCAAGCAAACCCTTTACCGGACATCTGACGAGTCGCCCATTGTTAAAGCCCTGATGCGGGCTGCTGAGCGGGAGAAGCAGGTTGCCGTACTGGTGGAAGTGAAGGCCCGGTTTGACGAGGAGAACAACATTGAGTGGGCGCAAATGCTCGAAAAGTCGGGTGTTCATGTGACCTATGGCCTTGTCGGGCTAAAAACCCATACAAAAATTACGCTGGTTGTTCGGGAAGAAGAAGATGGGCTGCGCACATATTGCCATATTGGCACGGGCAACTACAACCCAAAAACAGCGCGGCTTTATACCGACCTGGGCTTGCTGACGTGCGACAAAGCGCGCGGCCTGGAAATTATCAATCTGTTTCATGTGTTGACTGGCTACGTGGCTGATCAGCATTATGAAAAGCTGTTGGTTGCGCCAAAGTCGATGCGGAAGGCGTTTATCGCGATGATCCACCAGGAGGTGGAAAACCAGGCGCGTTATGGCAATGGCCATATTGTGGCGCAGATGAACGCCCTCGATGACGTTGAGATGATTCAGGAACTCTACCGCGCGTCGCAGGCCGGCGTACGGATCGAACTGATTGTACGTGGTCACTGCCGGCTACGGCCTGGATTACCCAAGATTTCTGAGAACATCCGGGTGATCAGTATCATCGGGCGCTTCCTCGAGCATAGCCGGGTGTATTATTTCTATCAGAATGGGCAGCCGCGGGTATTTATTGGTAGTGCTGACTGGCAGCGTCGTAACCTGGATGACCGGGTGGAAGCTGTAACAGAAATTGAGGATACAAAAATTCGAGAGCGCCTGATTTCAACGTTGCGTGCAGCATTGAAGGACCGCCGCTCAGCCTGGGTGCTTGACGAAGATGGTACCTATACGTTGTATCAGCCCAAAGAAGGGGAGTACGACTCAGGCTTCCAGGAAGTCCTTATGCGACGGGCAAACAAGGAACGCGCTGTGCCGCCGCCGGCATAAAACAACGCTTTCAGCCGATATAACATAGCCGATACACAAAAGGGACGCCTGAAACAGGCGTCCCTTTTACATTTAGACAAGCGCGTTTGAGCCTTGTTAATCTGTTGCTGTATCGAGCGCTAGCGTATCCGACTGGGCATCAAACGAAATACGCTGGGTTAATCCCATGGGCGCCGGCGGTAGAGTAGACACCTCCACGCGGCCTGATGCAGCGGCCGTATTGTGCGCCAATTCGCTCCAGTAGCGGGTGCGCCACAGGTTCTTGTGCATTTTGATGATTTGTAGCTGCAGGTCGCGATAATGTGAGGCATCTGCTTCGTACAGCTTTTCAAACCGCTCGGTAAGGATGTAGAGCCGGGTGCGGTTTTCATTGGTGAAGCCGAAGTGTTTGATATCGTCAACCAGTTCTTCGTACTGCTTGTCCCAAACGGTTACCTGGGCGTCACTAAGGGTGTAGGTATCGTGGTTGAAGGTAAAGGTAAGCGCAGGGTCCAGTTTGTTGAATCCGGTGCTTTCCAGCATGCCTGTAGCCCCTTCCGGAAGGAAGAAACGTACTGGCCGGCTGCTGCGTCGTGTAGTGAGCAGCACATTGCCGGCATCTGGTACAAGTCCGTCTGCACTTAGCTCTGGCAAGTCGATGTGTGGATTGAGCGCTTTGAAGCGGTTGTAGTACGAGGTATCTGCAACTGCACGGCCCCAATCCAGTCGTTCATTAAAGGCCTTGAGTGCTTCGAGGAGGTCCGCTAGATAGAGTCGTTCACCTTCAATTGATTGAACGCGTTCCACCAATTCTGTACGCGCTGTGTCAACAGGGATAAGCTCGGCCCCTTTCAGGGAGCCGTATGCCGTTGGGATGTAGCTCCTCGAATACTGCCGGAAACCTGATGATTCTGAGACATCTTCAAACCCTTCGGTGAGCGCCCACAAATAGGCATCCATCACTGTAGCTGAAGGGTTAAACATGGCCTGTTGGCTGGTCAGGTACTTGTTGTAGATTTTGAAAATGTTGAACGGCCCGGTATGATAAGCCGAGATACCGGGAATTTCATGTCCAACGGCGTTGCTGTACCCTTTGATAATGGTAAACGAAGCCTCCATTGTGAGCAACGGGTGCCAGTCTTCATTGACGGTGACCGTCTCACCTGAGGGTGTCCATAGATCGTAGGTGTAGATGCCAAATCGCCGGAGCATATAAGGCATAATCTGGTACCGACTGCGTGCACCTACCGTTGAAATCAGTTTGTCGTCGTTGAAGGTTTCAACGGTGCCGAGTTCTGTAGACAGCAAGCTCAGGTTGAGTAAACGCGACAGGCCAATTTCATAAGCAATGAAGGGTTCATCGCGTTTACGGGCTTCTTTTACCTGATCGAGCCGGCCCCATTTAACCATGATGTCTTCCATGGGTACACCGCGCCGGCGATACTTGCCAATGAGCCGGCTGCTCATGTTGCCCCGGAGCACGTCAATTGCTTCCCAATCGGCTTCACCCGTTTGGAGGTACTCCTGACGCAAGTCTTCCAGGGTGTATCGCTCGAGCAAGCCGCTTGTCCGGCGGTCAATTACGCGAACGGTGAAGTTGTCGTCGTCAGATTGGCGGGCAACATAAATATCGAGTAAATCTCTGAAGTCACTCAGGTGCGCTTCGTGTACAGGGTGTTTCTCAAGCGAAATCAGGGGTGCAGCCGTGTAGGCTCCGTGCAACGCATCAGGGTGGTTCTCGAGGTCCACCAAAGCGAAAAGAGTTGATTCCTGTGGTTTTGGTGCAGGCGCTTCTGCTTCTGCTTTAGTATCTGCAGGTTCGGCAGACTCAATGACGTGCATAACCATGGTTTGTGCCTCGCCGGAAAAAACGAATCCGGCGATAAAGAAAACAGTGGCTATCAGTATCGCGGACCACAGGGCCGGATACGTAAACTGGCGAAGGCGTTGCCAGTTTTTAGAGTCTATGACTGATGAAACAAGCTGTGGCATGGCAATTGGGCTATAGAGGTGAAGCTTTTTCCGGGTGCTTTCTGCGCGCACGTTCGATGAATTGCTTAAATAGGGGGAGCATGGCGTCGCCCAGGTTTTCAGGATGAAACTGGACGCCAATGATAGATCCTGATGCGTTTTCAATCGCCTCTGGCGTTCCATCAGGAGCTACTGCGGTGACTCGGAAAGCATCGCCAACGTTAGATATGGCTTGAATATGCCTTGTATTGACCCGCACGGATTGTTGTCGCAAAGCATCGAACAGCGCAGACGAACGATCTATTTCTATATCGTGCATTTTTGCTCCACGTTTAGCGCTGTGTGTAAATGCTTTCTCTACCTGGGCTTCTACATCGGCATAAATGGTACCGCCGGCACGGGCATTCAGGAGTTGCATGCCGTAGCAGATACCAAAAATCGGTTTTTCCTCCGCCTCGATAGCATCCGCAATCAAAGTGTCCGCAAGGACCCTTTCTGGTGCCGTTTCTGAGATGTCTGAAGGAAGGGATCCGATAAGTCCCGCTGTGATGGCTGGCCCCCCGGTAATGATGAGGCCATCCAGTAATTGTGCAATCTTTGCCATGGCACCTGCTGTTTCCAGCATGGGCACAACGACAGGCGTACCACCGGCCTGCTCCACGGCGCGTACGTACGCGTGGCTGAGCCGTTGTTCACCATCCTCAAAAGAGGTTGTTATGCCTATCAGGACATCCATTGCAAATCTGGTCAAGGTGTTCAAAAATGTGTAGATGCTCGTAAAAGTGGCTTCAAATACCAACTGACATCTTGCAGCACGGAGCGTGTATGGGCAGCTTGCCAATCGCAGCGTATTAAATTTGTGTTCGCCAGACCTGTTGGCAGCATGCAGCTGTATCGCCTGGTGACACGTATGCCCGAAAGGAATGCCTGCTTACAGGTAGGCTTTTCCTTTTGAGAATGCAGATTGCTTGGTATTTGAGGGGCATCTAGTGTATTCAGCAGTCTATGCAATAGGCCGGCCGAATTTGTTTCCCCGTACGTTCTTCTCCACTTTATCCGCCACCTGATGATGAGCAGTCAACAGGTGCTACTGGCGCACATATTAATTAGCGAATTCTAACGCGTGACATGTCACGAACTGGTCACAGAATCTTTCGCATTTACCTGCAATCTGGTGTTGATTTTTGCAGGTTCTCTTTGTGTGCTATCAGAGGGCTCCAGAAGGGGAAGGATAAAGGTAGACGGGAGCGGTAAAACCGCGTAATTGACTTGTTTAGGTCGAATTTATGTAGATTCTGCGAAGGGGACTTCGCAATTGTGAGAACACGATGAATTTCCCCGGCCGGCAATTTGGCGCCGGCTGTTGGGCTGCAAGTTAATTACGTTTTGTGATATTCTATTTACAATTCTGCCGCTTTATGAGGCTTTTGTTTTTTCCTAATTGCCGAGCGGATTTGTACCAAGCGAGGCCGGCCGGCTCGATCTGCCATTTGAAGCAAACGCTGCGACATTGATCTGCCCGATAAATGGAACGGGGCCTGCGTAAATCGGGTCTTCTGCAGTTGGTAATCGCTTCTCTGTGGTGTAGTGCAACGTTAGGCCGGGAAAAGCCACATTGGCCACCGTAGAAGCCCCATCCATGCTGATGCCTGGTGGCGGGATACGGTATCTGATGCCCCAGAGTGCATCGAGGCGGGGGAGTTCGGACTGTCCTATCTGGTTTGCAAAAACATTCCAGCCGGTGAACTCGGCTGCGGTACGGCTTGCGTCGTTATCTATCGTTACCCAGTCTGGTGCAGCAGCCCAGGCGCGTTCTGCAAGGCCGAGTACTTTCGGAAATAACTGATATTCAAGCAGTGCTGCACCTTTTGCACTTTCACTCCACAACTGACCTTGAATGCCCATGATATTTTGTTTGCCTTCAGGTGTTAACCGCGGGAAATCGCGGTAAACCGTTGACGCATCAATCGGCTGCCCAAAGAGTGCGTTCTGTGCATTCTGATACAGGTTGAAAGGATTGAAAGCAAAGGCCTTCTGCGTATTTACAAAGCCGGCCCAGTAAAATCCCGGTTCTTCCGGGTCTTTGTCGTAGGCAAAGTCAAAATAAAGGTTGGTTGCATTGGATAGCACAATCTGGTAGCCGGCATTGGCGAGGGTATAGGCTGTACCTTCTGAGCCCCAGCCCCAGACTGCATTCCATACATAGGGGCGGAAGTTGCTATTCAGGAATGTAGGATTAGGCACTTTAATAGCGCTGCCGTGTGCCGTGTCTGCCGTAAGCGCTATCTCTTCCCAGCCAGCCAGATTCAGGCCGCGGCTGGTAAGCATCTCACTCATTTTTTGGAGGAAGTAGTCATTGTATTGAGTGGTGCTGAGCGCCTGACAGGCTGGAGAGCCCTGCCATACCCCGTGCGGTACTTCGTCATTGCCAATATGTACGGTTTCAAGGGTGACGCCGGCCTCTGTGTACATGGCAACAACGTCATCAACTACTTTTTCCAGGAATGCATACGTAGACGGCTGACAGACATCGATAACGTTGTCGTTCCACATTTGTACGGAAGCATAGGTGGATGTATCTGCCGGATGTGCAAGGCGGTACCTGCTCGCTGCTTCCTCATCGCCTTCGGCTGAAAGGCGGTTGTAGCGTACTTCCATTGACCGAATGGCTGCGCGTGCGTGGCCGGGTACGTCGATCTCTGGAATTACTTCGATATGTCGATCCGTTGCATAGCGGAGTATCTCAATAAACTCTTTTCGTGTGTAGTATCCTGTGCCGTTGGATACATCCGGGTCGGGTCCGGAGCCGAGCGAAGGGTACAGGTGTGTTGATTCATCGAGCGTGTGCCCGCGCCGGCTGCCTACTTCAGTGAGTTCAGGCAGGCCGTCAATTTCGAGGCGCCATCCTTCATCATCTGTTAGATGGAAATGGAATTTGTTGAGTTTGTAAAAACCCATCAAGTCGAGTACTTGAAGAATACTTTCTTTGGTATGGAAATTACGGGACACATCAATATGGAGCCCACGGTAGGGGAATCGAGGCCCATCACTGATCTCCATGGTGGGCAACGCAAACGCATCAGCAGGATTATTAAAGGCATCAACGGGAATAAGCGCGCGTAACGACTGGATGCCATAAAAAACCCCGGCAGCATCTACACCAACAATGGAAACGCCCGTGTCTGAAATCGACAACGCATAAGCGCCTGATCTGTCATCTGCCATGCCAGCATCCATTGACAGCTGAATGGGGGCCTCCGTTTCGGTCGCTGCGGTAGTTGGCGTACTAATGAGCCCCTGTCCGAGCGCTGCTGCAAGGTGTGCTGCTTCTTTCTCAAGCGCAGGGTCATGGCCAATCAACGTGCTGGCAGATACCTCGAATGTCCCTGTCCCGCGCGACCACGTGTTGGGAGTTGGGACAACGGGTGGGAGTTCTGCTGCATCTATGAGGGTCAGGGTTGCGTTGTCTCGGTATCGAGACGTTGGCGTCGGCACGGGGAGTACGTCGGCCGGGGAGCGCATGGTTTGTGCTGCCGTTTCGAATGCCCCAACCGTGTAATTGCTCACGGGCTGTGGTGGCAGGTCGTTGCCATCCATATCGCTATACACCATATAGAACCCGGCGGGCGCATCTGACTTTTTAACAGCCCAGAATGCAGTCCGGAATGTAATTTTGGTTGCCTCACCTTGTGCAAGCGCAGGGAAGTTTTCGGTGGGCTCCATTTTAAAGAAGTCCCCATTGATGTGCGTAATTTTCACCTGGTCGGATACCGTTGCCGTGTCAATCAGCCGGATGAAGTTGAAGTACATGGTCCAGCCTGATGCACCAAGGGGTGCTGCGTCTGTGTTGGTCAGGGTGAGTGTTGACGTGAAGGTGTTGGGTACCTCGAGGTGTGATTCGACCTGCCAGGTCAACGCAATGGGGGCATCACGTAGCGGAGCGTCGGATTGTGGGGATGCGCAATGCATAAGGAAAAAAACGGGTAAGACCAGGAAAAGAAATACTGAGACAAGACGGGCGTGACGCATAGTGGGGTGGTTTGGTTTACGATGCCGGCCCAAAATAAAAAAAAGGAAGCCGCTGTGCATAAAAGAAAAATTGCGTGTTCTATGAGCAGTCTAACACATTGCTTTTGTCGATAAGGCCAATCATGCAAAAGCTGGTGTCAGACACGGAATGGCCATTCTGACTTCTCCCCCGGTTTACTTGTCTGCGTCACCCCCGGTGAACGCGTAACCCAAACCCGCATTCCGAATCAACAAAATGAAAACTTTTTATTTTTTCCTGATCGCCCTCTCCTTGCTCGTTGTTGGGTGTAGCGATACAGTCGTTTCTCCGGATGCTGAAGTTGAAGCAGCGGAAGAACTCACAACAATGCCGGCCGCTGTTAAAAGCATTGCTTCAAGCAGTTCAACGGCTATGGTGCAGGTCATTCATAATTCTTCTGATCCTGCTGCGCGTTTCGTAGATGTATATGTAAATGGCGCACTTGCCATCGACAACTTCAAATTCCGCCGCGCAATCCCGTTTGTCGCGTTACCAACGGATTTGAGTGTAGCCATCGCTCCGCGTAACAGCAAGAGCGTGGAAGATGCGATTGCAACATTCCACTTTGATCTGCAGCCAGATCAGTACTACGTGGTTGTTGCTTCAGGCGTGCTTAGTGATGGCCCTGCATTTGACCTCTTCCCTTATGCGCCGGCTAAAAAAGAATCTGGCGATCATGATCTTGTTTCGCTCCTCGCTTTCCACGGCTCCGCCAACGCACCTACGGTTGACGTTGTAGCCCGCGATGTTGCAACGCTGGTCGATGACATCTCCTTTGGTGAATTCCAGGGCTACGTAGATGTGCCGGCCAAGAAATATTTCCTCGATGTAACGCTTGCAGACCAGAGCGCTACGGCTGCTTCTTTCAAAGCAGACCTACGCAACCTCGGTGGTGGCGCCGCGGTCGTGCTTGCAACAGGCCTGTTAGGAAGCAAACCGCCTTTTGGCTTAATCGCCGTGCTTCCTAATGGACAGGTGGTCCGCTTGCCCCAGATTAAGCACTAAGTTGCTGCAAGCAGCCCTCCTCCCCAAAGCCTTCCGGATACGTCCGGAGGGCTTTTTTTGTATACCTTGTAATTAGTCAGGGCGTGTGAATGCGTATGGTGGCACGCAGAAAGCACGTAGTTACATGGTTTTTTTATTCTAATCGGCTATTCCTTTTTCATGACTCTACCGAATGTACACATTCGTCCGCTTACCGGAGATGATCACACCTTTCTGTTGGACATCCTCTACCATGCTATTTACGTGGCGCCGGGAGAACCGCTGCCGGCGCGCGACATCTTACAGCAGCCGGACATTCGACGCTACGTAGCAGATTGGATGCAGCATAAAGGCGATGCCGGTTTTGTCGCTGAAGTGGAAGGCAAATCTATAGGCGCGGTTTGGTTGCGATGCTGGACGGGGGAAGACAAGGGGTATGGTTTTGTAGATGTTACCATTCCTGAACTATCAATCGCTTTGTTGCCTGGCTTTAGAGGCAAAGGGATCGGTACCAGACTACTAAAACAGTGTTTACGCGAAGCAGCGCAACACCATGTGGCCATCAGTCTCAGTGTCTCTGATCCCAATCCTGCAAAAAATCTGTATCTGCGACTGGGCTTTGTTGAGATTGGAAAAGACGGCGGATCAACTACCATGCTTAAGCAACTGGCTGGGAAGGCGTCAACCGATCAAGAAGCCTGGTAAAAAGAGCCATTCCTCCTGCAGACCATCGCTATTAGCTACTCAGCATACAACGATTGCCACTGCTCACCGAGATCAAAAATGGATGTTTGTCCAAAATCCGTCAACATTGCATGCTGCAAATCCCCAGAAATAGCTGTAGGTGCATCAACCTGGATAATCACTTGCTCGGATGCAATGTCCTGTATTCTTGCTATTAGGGCGCCTTGAGCATCAAATCTGAGGATGGTTGCGATGCGGTTGGCGGCTATATCGAGCTGCACGCCCAGAATCTCGGCGGGTTCGGGGCCTGTTGAAATACACTTAACAAGCGTACCTGTGCTGACATCCCAGATACAAACTTCGTGTACACCCATAGATGTTGGATAAGTGGCAAGCCGCTGACCGGACATGCTAAAGCTTGCGCCAGAAGTAGAGATGTCAGGGCTAGGGTTTAAGTCAAACTGCCTGATAGGAGCCAGTGAATCTCCCTGAATCACCCACTCGTGCAATTGGAAGTTCGCTGATGTACTTGAGGAAGTCGGCCGCTGTACCGTCCAAAGCTTGCCGGCAAGGTCATAGGTTGCATCTACCAGCGTGTTGTCTTCAAAATCCTGCTTTGAAGCTAACGGGTCAACTGAATCTGTTTGCCA
>JBCCIM010000168.1 GCA_039111535.1 Bacteroidota bacterium
CTGACCGAATACAAAAAAGGCGGGTCCGTTTGCGGACTCGCCTTTTTGCGTTTCAATAGATACGTAATTTTAAGCGCCTATCTTGCTACCATTAAAGAAAGCACTTGCACGCTGGTATCTGTCCTTAACGCACCCCAATACACGCCAGCTGCAACACGGGTGCCGGCTGCATCATTTGCATCCCACACCACCTCGTGCATTCCCGCTGCATGAAAGCGAGAAACCAGTCGGCGCACCTTCCGCCCTGCCATGTCATAGATCTCCAGTTCAGCCTGTGTGGGTTGTTGGATCGCGTAGTGAATTGTGGTTTCCTCAACAAAAGGATTCGGCGCAGTATAGAGTTGGTCTTCGTTTGGGATGGGATCTCTTGTCGCTGCCACCGGCTGATTTAGCTGGAAAGTCTCCCAATGGGCCACGAGCGATCTGGTCGCGTGAAAGTTTGCGAAGCTGTAATCGTGTCTGGCGCCAGGGAAGAGCACGGTACTCGGAAAAGAGTTCACAATACCACGGACTGCCATGGAATCGACCAACTGGTTGGTACGCCGCATGTTTGTAAGGCCGTCATCATCACCCGTGTGGATATGAAACCGTATAGCGCGCAAGCTGTCGAGCTTTGCAGCATCAGCAGCCAGTAGCAAATTGATGGCGTTGTGCTTGAGCATATAGCCTACGTCGCGCGGTACGCCAAACAAGGGTCCAACCAGCTCATCATACGTATTATTCAACCAAAATGGATCATTGGGACCAACTTCCGCGACAGCAGGATCTTCAAGGTTATACCACATGTGGGTACCATCGTAGCTGCCAACCGAGCTAAACAAACCGGGATTTCGAAAGGTCAGGACCAGCGCAGTATACCCTCCAAAAGAAAAGCCGTCTACCCCTCGAAAAGCTGAAGAGGTCAGTGTACGGTATTGGTTTTCTATTTCGGGAACGAGGTCTTCAACAAAGTAATCTTCAAAGCGGCCACTGCCTATACCTGTTGCCTTAGTAAGATCCGGCTGTAGCATGTTAACCATCCCGGCCACACTACCGTCATCACTGCCGGTACTGGGACCCACCAATATCATTTCGCCTATCAATCCTTGCGCAATCAACGCATCAGCCACCTCCTTTAATCCTATCCCATTCCGCTCCGGAATCCCGGTATCAAACCATTCTCTTTCATGTAGCCGAAGAAAATATACAACTGGATACAGCGCGCTCCCCTCATCATATCCTTGTGGCAAATAGATAGCATACTGTTTGGGTACGCCGAGCACATCAGAATAGAAACTGTTAACCACCACTTGGCTCGCTGATTGCGCCAACACACTGCCTGGTAACAAAAACCAAACGCAGCAGAATACCTTGAGCATGCTGTACATCGCGCAACTGATTTATTTCATGTAAACCAAAGAGCGGGTTGCCGAATATCCGTTCGCTTTTAATCGATAGAAATACAGCCCGCCGGTCCTTTCGTCCGGTTGCCAATCTATGCTATGCTTCCCCGCTGTATAATACCCATGTACAAGCGATTCAATACGCCGGCCCAAGACATCATAAACATCCAGCTCGACGTCAGCTGACGACGCGAGTTCAAATACAATCGATGTGCTGCCAAATACCGGGTTTGGATAATTCTGGTACAGGGCGAATACAGCTTCCTGTTCTATAAGGTCATCCGCACCTGTTGAAACGGGATTTGCAATGGCATCATAAAGCCTGGGCACTACAGCATATGTACTCGCTGCGTTATCCTGATTAATCAGCACACAAATGCTTACCCCCGTTTCTGGCACATAAACCAGCATGGAGATAAAACCCGGTTTCAGCCCGGTATGGCCCCACATTTCGACCCCGTCAAACTCAAATCGCATGATACTGAGTCCGTATCCCGTGAAAGCTGTGCCGTTGCTGAGGGGCGTGAATTCCAGCATTTCGCCGCGTGTATCTTCCTGCAAAACATTGCCGGCAAACAACGCCTGCGCCCAGCTTGCCATATCTGCAGCTGTGGCCGTCATCCCGCCGGCTGCCCAAGACATGGTGTAATAGGCCGCACCGGACTTGGAAGCAACATTTTCAAACTGCCCGTCGCGGTCTGCATCAGTCCAATTATCCGACAGCACCCCAACAACAGGTTCTTCGGGCGTAAAAAAGGAGTGCTGTAGCAATTGCGGATTGTAGAGCCTGCTCCGCAGGAGCGCCACCATGGATGAGTCGGTGGCGGCTTTCGCAACCATCCCCAGCAAGTGGTAATTCGAGTTGGAATAATCAAATGCGCGCCCCGGCTGCAGCACTGGGCGCATCATAAATTGGGTCAGTATTTCTTCCGGTGTCCAGTTGCGTGCAGGATCAGCCCAGAAAGCTGTCCAGAATTCGGGATTATCGGTGATGTTGTACAACCCACTGGTGTGGCCAAGGAGTTGCCGCAGGGTAATATCAAGGTTGATGTACTGATAAGGCTCCAGCCATTGATGCAGCGAATCGTCCAGGCTTAGCCGGCCCTCTTCTGCCAGCTGGAGAATGATTGCGCCTGTAAACGTCTTTGTGATACTGGCAACGGCAAAGTGGGTACTGTCCGTTACGAGATCAAGTGCGCCCTCTCCGGCAATCCCTGCAACACCTCGCCACATGCCCTGCGCTGGCACAAATACAGCTGCAGAAATGCCTTTAAGTTCCTGGCGGCTGTATTCAGACATCAACGCATTTTGCAAGCGTTCAGCCAATACAACATCAAATTGCGCATTTGACTGTGCGTAGCCCGGCAACAGATGCCCAAGGCAGAGCATCAAGGCACAAAAACTGATGGTGATGCGCTTACGTATCATGATATTAACTGAACCATCTGACAGATCTTTTACACGATACGCAGGGATTTACCTTTTCACAACAGCAAGCGTTAGCCGGCTTACGTTGACCAATTTCCCTGCTTCGTTGTGTATTTCGATATGCCACACCTGCGTAGTGCGACCAATGTGGAACGGACTGGCAGTGCCCGTTACAATCCCCTCAGAAGCTGGACGTAAGTGGTTGGAATTGATACTGAGCCCAACGCAGTATCCTGCATCTTCGGGAATACAGAAATTGCCGGCAACGCTGCCAAGTGTTTCAGCAAGCACCACAGAAGCTCCGCCGTGTAAAATGCCGAACGGCTGTTTGGTGCGATGATCGACGGGCATGGTCCCGCGCAAGAAATCTGGCCCCACTTCCGTAATTTCTATCCCAACATGTGCCGGCATGGATTTATCTTCATACGATTGCAGCATCTCCAGGGTAATGGGTCGCTTCCAGATCGTTTTCTGTTCTGTATCCAACATCAATTGATTGATTTGATTCCTCTTTTATGTAGCCAGTCTTTTACAGCGAGTCCTGTACCAAAGGGCCAGGGCTCCAGTTTCTCTGGTTGAATGCGCTTTATATCTGCAAGCTCATCACCAAGTTCAATTTCTCCGTGCGCTGCAACGTGGTATGCAACAATTAGCTGGTTGCGTTTCTGGAAATCGTATACCCCAACGAGCTCACGTATTTCACCCGTCAGTCCAAGCTCCTCTTCAACTTCTCTTAAGATGCCGGCTTCTGGCGATTCCTGCTTCTCCAGAAAACCGGTGATCAATCCATACCAGGAAGCCGGCCACGCTGCGTTTCGCCCAAGGATGATATCACCTTCGTGCTCCACTATTGCGGCCACAACAGGCAGCGGGTTGTCGTAGTGAACAAATGAACAAAGGGCATCACTACATCGGTAATATCCGTTGATCTTGGTTGTTGAGATGGGTTGTCCACAGTACGGACAAAAGCGATATTGTTTAGTCAAGTTGATTCACCATATATTCAGTCCAGTACCACCCACCTAACTTTTACCGATCAAACGGAACGGCCATGACTTTGGTTCAAGCTCCCCAGCATGCTCACGTGTACCTGCTACTTCTTTTCACGCTTTGCATGACCGCATGCGAAGCCCCTACAGCATCACCTGCGCCCCAACCCAATATTATATTGATAGTCGCAGATGACCTGGGCTATGGCGACCTTGGGGTCTATGGCCAGACCGAAATACAGACGCCAATACTTGATCAGCTTGCAGCTGACGGGATGCGGTTCACCAACTTCTATGCCGGCTCAACAGTCTGTGCCCCTTCTCGCAGCGTGTTAATGACCGGCATGCACACGGGCCGCAACCAGATCCGTGGCAACAGGGAAGTACGCCCCATGGGACAACAACCGCTGCGCGATGAGACCTTCACCATGGCGGAAGCCATGAAGGTTGCCGGTTACCGCACGGGCCTCATTGGCAAGTGGGGATTGGGCGCACCTGGCTCTGAAGGTGAACCCAACCGCCAGGGATTCGACTACTTTTTTGGCTACCTGGGCCAACGGCACGCACATAATTTTTATCCTGAGTTTCTTTTCCGAAACACCGAACGCGTACCCCTTCCAGGCAATGTACTGCCAGAGCCTAAGCGCGAAGACGGCGCCGGACAAGCCATACAGAAAACCACCTACAGCCACGACTTGTTGGCCGAAGAGGCCATCTCTTTTGTCCAGGAAGACAGTGAGCAGCCATATTTCCTCCTGCTCACCGTTACGATCCCGCACGCCAACAACGAAGCCGGTGACGAAGGCATGGAAGTACCAGACCTGGGTGCCTACGCAGACAAAGAGTGGCCGGCCCCGCAGAAAGGACTCGCCGCCATGATTTCACGCATGGACACAGACATCGGCAGGCTACTCACTGCAGTTGAGGCTACAGGTGAAACAGACAATACGCTCGTCCTATTCACTTCAGACAATGGCCCCCATGCGGAGGGTGGCAACGACCCTGATTATTTCGACTCAAATGGCGATTTGCGTGGTAAAAAGCGCGATTTGTATGAAGGAGGCATCCGGGTGCCGCTGCTGGCAAAATGGCCAGGTGTGATCTCAGCCGGCAGCACATCTGACCACATGGGTTACTTCGGCGACTTCTACACAACCTTTGCCGAAGCTGCTAATTTGGAGTTTTCCGGACAGGTCGATCCAGACACCCTGAACAGCATCAGCATGATGCCGGTACTGACTGGCAAACAAACACAGGCAACCCACCCATACCTCTACTGGGAATTCTACGAGCAGGGGTCACGACAGGCCGTACGGAAAGGCCCCTGGAAAGCAGTAAGGCAGCCGATGTTTGATGGTACACTTGAGCTTTACAACCTCGACGATGACCTGGGTGAGACAACAGATCTTGCTGCCACCAATCCAGAAATTGCAACAGAAATGGCTGCACTTATGGAAGCGGCACACGTTGAAAATCCCCAATGGCAAATTCGGTAAAATGAAGCGAATTTGTGGCTCATCATAAATTCACTTTTGTCTTTACCCTTGAAAATACTACATTTAGGGCCATAGGCCCATGTAACCTACCTCCACTTATTACATCAAGTTATGTTTAAGGAATTCAAAGAGTTTGCTGTAAAAGGCAACGTTGTCGACATGGCTGTCGGCATCATCATTGGTGCTGCCTTCGGGACGATTGTGCAGTCACTTGTCAATGATGTAATCATGCCACCAATTGGACTTGCTCTCGGAAATGTTGATTTCTCCAACCTTTTCGCTGTGCTGAAAGAAGGCACAGTTGCCGGTCCTTATGAAACACTGGCTCTTGCTAAAGAAGCCGGCGCAGTTACAATCAGCTATGGTGCATTCATCAACACCGTCATCACCTTCCTGATTGTTGCTTTCTGTGTGTTCTTGCTGGTCAAATCGATCAACAAAGCGAAAAAACAGGAAGAAGAAGCACCAGCTGCTCCACCAGAACCATCTAGCGAAGAAAAGCTGCTTACGGAGATCCGCGACTTGTTGTCCGCCCGATAGCGCAGTACTCGTTTTATATAGAAAAAGCCCGGCGATAACTCGCCGGGCTTTTTTCGTTTACGTTATTTCCTTGCTAATCAACATCCAAGGTCCGCCCTGCCCTGCGGGTCATTTACGGGTGTACAATTGCCAGAAGGCAAGCTGCTAACATCATAACGACCAAGGTCGGGGTCATAGAGTGATTGGGAAAGGAAAACCACCAAGTCATCCATTTCCTGATCCGTCAGATTGAGTGGTCTAAACCGGCTGGGCACCAGGTCGTCTGGTATCGGGATTTCCGGCATCGCGTCATTATAGTACTCTACAACTTCTCTAAGTGTACGAAACGTACCACCGTGGCCAAAAAATCTTGAATCTACCAGGTTGTAGAGTTGAGGTACTTTGAACTTGAAGTTCTCACTGGCATCTCCCAAAAACACACCACGCCCGAGGCTGCTCTCTTCGTCCACTGGACCTATCACATCAGCGCCCTCCAGATCAGGCATGCCGAGGGCGTAGAAATCCATTTGGTTTAGTGACGGCCCAGTATGACACACCTCACAAATTGCCTTGCCAAAGAAGACAACCGCGCCGCGTTTTTCTGCTGTTGACATGGCAGCCAGGTCACCTCGTAGCCATTGTTGGAACGGTGCTTTGTTGGTAAGCAAGGTGCGCTCGTAAGCAGCCAGTGCAAGGCCAACATTTTCCAGGGAAACCAGTTCGCCTGGGAAAGCCTGGTCCCAGAGCGCTGTGTACTCCGGATGGGTCATCACAAGGGTTTGCTCAATGCTATCCATGCGATGAATGGATAGCGCGGCAATTGCTCGAGACTCCAGCCCTTCATAGCCGAGCATGTTTACCCCGGCGGGTGTGCCAGCAATCCAGCGGGCTTCCGTCCCTCTGTTTGGGCCGCGAATCCCAAACTTTCCAATCCAGCCGGTTACCTCCTGATACGGACCGTTCAGAATGGAAGGTGTTTTGATGCCCTGAACGTCAACTTCCTCGTTAGTATAGGTTGCGCTTTTGGTGCGCCCTTCGCCATTGCGTCCCCAGCCTACCCCGCCATCTCCCATCGCCTGTCGTCTGCCGGCCTGAAAGCCTGCGCCAGAATGGTGGCAGGTTGCACAGGAATACGTACCACGGGCCTCCTCATGAAGTGGGTTTGAAGCCAGCGCTGTTTCGTGAAAAAGCAGCTTGCCAAGTTCAACTTTTGCTGGCGTCAGCGGATTGAGCGGGTCCTGTGGTATTGCGTCCAGGTCATCGCTATCCGGCAAGATGAAATTGGATAGTCCTCGCTGCCCGCCAATCGTGATGATATCGATGAGCTCAGTATCGAGCGCCGTATCCATCATGGGCTCCGGCTCGACTGAGGTGTCACAGCCGGATAAAATCAGGCCAACGAGCACCATGCAGGTCCCGATATACCTGGAAATACTTTGATCCATTTCGGTTTTAACTTTTTATTAAAGTAACCGAGCCTTTTATCCCAGGTCGTCTTCGATCACAAGGTGGCGCGTTGGTGACCAGCTGCTAAATCCAAGCGGATTTTGAGAGCGGACACGCCAGTAGTAGATGTACGTTGGCACGAGTCCTCTGATCAAGGCAGCGTTGCCACGCACGCCTTCAACATCTGCTGAACGACGAATAAAGTTCTCTTCGAGAGATACTTGAATGTGGTAGGTAGTGGCTCCGTCTACAGGATCCCAAATGAAGTTGATCTGGGTAGGTTGATCTAGCTCACCGTCAGCCGGCAAGGTCAGTTTCGGGATCGGCGGAATTACCGCTTCTTTCTCCGTAGCAAACTGCCAGGTTTCAGACCACTCCCCAACACCATGATCGTTGCCGGCACGGACGCGCCAGAAATAGAGTTCGCCAACTGCCAGACCTGAAAGCTGATAAGAGTCTGCAACAACGCGCTCATCATTGACTACAAAGTCGGCAAAACCGGGTCGATCACTTACCTGGACCTGATAAAAGACGGCACTTGCAGCCGAATTCCATTGCAATTCAGTAGCGTTGGCTTCGTTATCCGCGCCGTTTGAGGGGTAAATCTGGCGTGGCACTTCGGGGACAGGATCGTTAGCATTCCCGTCACACCCTAAAAAACCGAGCATGCATGCCAAAAGCATGTATTTGCTGATCTTTTGCATCGTTGGTAAACTGCGCATTTATCTAAAAGAATCTTTTACTTCTAATAACCTTGAAAGCTAGGGAATAACCACTTGTTTTTCCAGCAATTCAAGGTCATTTCTCTCGCCCCTTAAGATTCTTCAAAATAAATACTTACCTGCTCACCCGCGCCCTACTCCAGTTCTTCGCCGTATTTGTTGCGATGCAAGTCTCGCGCGCTCTCTGTCCAACCATCGCGGTCGATACGCCCTGGGAAGTAATTGATATAATCGCTTACTATTTCTTTTTCATCATCGGTAAGCATGGCAATCTGCCGGTAGGTGGTGATATCCAGTTCAGCAAGCTTGCGCTCGATAACTGGGCCAATACCATAGATTTTCTTGAGGTTGTCGCGCGTTACCGTGGTCCCGTTTGATTGCCCTAGTGTAATATCAGGCACAAGCGGGGTGTCGTCTCTCTCCTCTTCCTCAGCCGTTGAAGGAGAAAAGCGGATGTTGGCATCTTTCATGCGGGTTTCTGCATTCGCCAAACTTTGCTGACACAACTCCAATTCGCGCTGGGTTTTCAATAAGGAGTCGCTCAATACAGCAATAGAACCGGTAGGGCCATCAGCTGAACTTGCTGCGGTTGACTTGAAATCCCGGTTCATGTCTATACCAACCCATTGCCCCCACAAGAACCAACCAATTGCCAGGCCAAAGCCAAAGGCAGCCAGTATCCAAAGACCAATGTGTGTTGCTAGAAAAACCATCAGGATCCTCCTTTAAGACTAAATACAACTCTTCGGTTCGCAATTCTTCCCTGTCTGGTTGAATTGGTTGCGACGGGACGTGTAGGCCCATAACCAACAGCTGTAAGACGGGAAGCTTCTATACCCTGGGTGATCAGGTAATCACGTACGGCATCAGCACGCATTTGGCTTAATTTCATATTGAGTTCAGCCTTGCCCAGGTTGTCGGTATGGCCCTGCACCTCGATCTGCGCACCTGGTGCCTCTTTAAGAATGCCGGCAACCTGGTTCAATACTTCTTTCGACAGATCAGCAAGAAACGCGGTATTGATTTTAAACTGGATACGCGTTGTAGTCTGCAGGTCCTGAATCCGCTTTTCAAGGGCCACAAGTTTCGGGTCGCGTTGCTCTTCTACAATCTGCAGTTGCTCTTCAAGGGCTAAACTTGACGGCAATGCGCTTACCAGATCTTCAAGCACCGCTTTCTTTTGCACGGCAGCCGCCACCTCTCCTTTCAACAGAAAAGATGCCCCCGATACTGGAATCACAATTTCAGGCTTCTTCACAACAGAAATTGCACTGATGGCTTGCATCAAAGGCGCAACCCATACTTGTGCTTCACCTGGCGCAACCACAAGATGATTTTCGATTGTTTGTGCAGGGAAGGCATCGAGTACGGCAGCGACGATGCTGTTGCGCGTACTTGCATCGTGCACTTCGCCCATAAGCACCAACTCACCATCTGCACCGGCTTTCATCTGAAACCCTTTCACGATGGGCCGCGCTGGCGCACTTGCTGAGTCAGCTTTGGCAGGTGGCTCCGGTGGCTTTACAGTCAGCTGGTTGTCAACAACACGTACATCCCAAACATCAGCAACGATTTGCTCGATACGGCGTTTTGCTTCAGCTGTCTCTACGGTCCCTCGCAGCAATGCATCACGTCCGTCAAATTTGATTTGTTCTACGCTTACACCTGCAGAATCAAGGGCCATCTGCGTTTCTTGCAGCAGCACAGCCTCGATTGGTGCTTTCTTGTAGTACAGCGTTAGAACCTCTAATAACAGCAGGCCCAGCACAGCTGCAACAATAATATTCCTGTTATCCATCCTAACACTTGGTGTTCAAAACGATGATCTATTCAGGCAGCCGGCAATGGGGTAGTTATTGCACATTTATTTGTTTGACTGCCTATAGTAAATCGTCGAAAAAAACCAGCGCTACGGATCTTTTTGACCGTTAAAATTAAATTCCACGCCAACTTCAAGTTCTTTTGTTTGCCAGTTGCTATCCAACACCGTTCGGCCCGGTGATTTTTTTGCGCCGCGCAAGCCGGCATTGTACCTTGTAAACACCCTGAACTGCTGATTCACCTTAAATCCAATGCCCCCACCAAGCGATGTGTTTATTCTGTGGATGTCATCGCCAACTCCTTCATTCATGGCTGAACTGAATTCAACAGGTGTCAGGGTCTCCGATTTCTTCCGGGCAAATAGCAAAACACCAAACTCGGGTCCTCCGAGGATGTAAAGCGGTGTGTTACCAATTTCGAGCCGGAATTGCAGGGGAATCGCAAGGTAGTGCTGATTGATGCTAAACTTGCCGGTAAATGGCTCCGGGTTTGTAGTCACATCAAATTCCCAGTTAACCTTAGATGCCAGCCGGGTGTAGCGGGCACCTGTACGCAAAAAGAGTTTTTTACCCAATGGCCCCTCAATGAATGTCATCGGGAGCTCCACACGCAGCATAACACTGGGAAAAACCAGCCCACTGTTATCCCACCACGGTAACGGTGACTCGTAATCGTGGCTATGAAAGCTGGAAGAAACGCCTATCCCCCATTGCAAAGCCTGCGCGGATGCAGCCCTCGGCGTTGTAAATTCGGTACATAGAAAAGCCAGGACAAAAAACGCGGCAACATTGGTGCGCATGATCTGAAAGATTGAGAAAGTGAGAGGCGCTACCAGCGGAATCGCTTGCAGCAAAAGTAGCAACTTACAGCAAAAATTGACCCATCAAACGGACGTAATGCCGCCGTCCAGGGTCAAGGTATGTCCGATCATAAACTGGTTGTCTGCCGATGCCAGAAACAGCACAGCATTTGCAATTTCCTCAGGCGAAGCCAAACGCCCAAGGGGAATAGCTTTTTCGAGTTTTGCCCTGCGACCTGGATCATCAGCAACCATCCGGCCAACCATGGGCGTTTCAGTGAAGCCTGGGCAAATGGCATTGATGCGAATGCCTGCACGCGCATATTCATGCGCAGCGGTTTTCGTTAACCCAACAACCCCATGCTTGCTCGCTGCATAGGCAGCATGCCACGGAAAGCCCCGCAGTCCGGCAACGGAGGCCATGTTGATAATAATCCCTGATTTACGCGGCAGCATATGGGCAAGCTGATGCTTCATGCAATAGAAAACACCCGACAAATTCACTGCCAGCACCTGCGTCCAGTTGTCTTCGGGGTATTGATGCAGGGGATGCTCGAGCCCCCCTGTGCCGGCGTTGTTAAACGCGATATCAATCTGCCCCACACGAGCAATACCTTCCTGGACAGCACTGCCAACACTGTCTGAATCAGCCACATTTACGGGCACAAAGCAGTTTGGAACGCTGCGTTCTTCGAGCAATGAGGCGGTTGCGTTGCCGGCAGCTTCATCACGATCTGCGAGGATCACTGCTGCACCCGCTGCACCAAAAGCAAGCGCGGTTGCACGCCCAATACCCGATCCGCCACCGGTAATGAATACAACCTTCTTATCAAATGAAGCAGCCATGCGGGTTGGGGGCCAGGATTAGTGGTTAGTCGCGAAACATGGTTTGAAAACGGGCAGCCATATGCAGCGGGCCTTCCACCTTGAGTTTCCCCTGCATCATGAGCAGCATGGGGTTGACTTCGTGGTTGTTCAGTTTAAGCCAGTCTTCCACGGTAGCAGATACCGTAAGGACGGGCGCCTCGTGGGCGCCAGCTTCTACAACACACTCCTGGTTGTGAATCTCTACATAGAACGCCTCATCAGGCGTGCCTTCCAGATTGATCTGGATAACGGTATCAACACCGCCGGCGTTCTCCGGGATGAACCGGGATTTGTATGACGCAAGTAATTCAGAGACTGAGGTGTAGGTAGCCATCGATAATTTTATCACACATTAGCATGTAAAGGCTGAACGATCTATTTTAGCCCAGCATTAAATCCCCTAAACGGCTGACTTAGGCAAAAGATCAGAGCAACCGATATAGCGTATGAAATACATTCTCTCTTTGGACCAGGGTACTACCAGCTCACGAGCAATTTTGTTTGATCATGGCGGCAGCATTCACGCTGTTTCCCAACAAGAATTCGAACAAATATTTCCCAAACCCGGCTGGGTAGAACACAATGCAGAAGAGATTTGGGATACGCAATTGCACGTCGCTCAAGACGTCCTGAAGAAGGCTCGCGTATCTGCAACAGATATCGCCGCGATTGGCATCACCAACCAGCGTGAAACCACCGTTATATGGGATCGCCGTACGGGCAAACCCATTTTCCATGCCATTGTCTGGCAAGACCGCCGCACAGCCTCATTTTGCGACAGCTTAAAAGACCGCGGACTTGCAGGTGTATTCCAGAAGAAAACCGGACTCGTACTAGACGCTTATTTCTCGGGCACCAAAGTTCGCTGGCTACTCAACAATGTAGACGGTGCACGCGCCCTCGCAGAAGCCGGCAACCTTGCCTTCGGCACCATCGATAGCTGGCTGGTCTGGAATCTTACCGGCGGCAAAAAGCACATCACTGATGTATCGAATGCATCGCGTACGCTGCTTTACAACATTCATACAGGTGACTGGGACGACGAACTGCTGGAAATCCTCGATGTCCCACGCAACATGTTGCCTGAAGTCTGTGCCTCCAGTGAAATCTATGGCAACACAGCTGATGGCCTCTTCGACGCACCGCTGCCCGTTAGTGGCATCGCCGGCGACCAGCAAGCCGCCTTGTTCGGACAGATGTGTACGAGCGAAGGCATGGTCAAAAATACGTATGGCACCGGCTGTTTCATGCTCATGAATACCGGTGAGCAAGCGGTTGCCTCCAAAAACAATTTATTGACAACCGTTGCCTGGAAAATTAACGGCAAAACACATTACGCGCTTGAAGGCAGTATTTTCATTGCCGGCGCGGTGGTCCAGTGGTTACGCGACGGACTCAACCTTATCGACAATGCACCTGAAGTGGAAGCGTTGGCAGCCAGCGTGCCAGATAATGGGGGCGTTTACATCGTGCCTGCCTTTGCAGGACTCGGTGCTCCTCACTGGGATCAGTATGCACGTGGCACCATTGCCGGCATCACTCGTGGCACAACCCGCGCCCACTTCGCACGCGCCGCGCTCGAAGGCATTGCTTATCAGGTTGCAGATGTACTCGATGCCATGGAAGCAGACTCAGGCCTCAAGCTCGCGCAAATGCGCGTAGATGGCGGCGCTGCTGCGAACAACCTGCTCATGCAGTTTCAGGCTGATGTCATTGGCGTCCCCGTCCTGCGCCCCAAAGTGCTCGAAACTACAGCCCTGGGCGCGGCTTACCTCGCCGGCCTGGCCGTAGGCTTTTGGGCGTCGCAAGATGAAATTGCTACACAGTGGCAAATTGACCAGACCTACAAAGCCTCTATGCCCGCAGATGAGGTTGCATCGCTTAAAGCCGGCTGGCAGAAAGCGCTAGGAAGGTCCAAAGATTGGGAAGAAAGAGACTAACCCCTCACTCCCCCAACAAAATTACAGTAGCAGATACCCAGTGCGCTGTAACCAGTCCGGACTACACCACCAGTAGCCGGACTGGATATGATTGTACCACCCAATCCATCAAAAAAATGACTCCTTTTTTAGCAGAAGTGCTTGGCACGATGTTACTGATCCTTTTGGGCAACGGTGTAGTAGCCAATGTGCTGCTCAAAGACACCAAAGGGCACGGCGGCGGTTGGCTCCTCATAAACCTTGGCTGGGGCATGGCTGTGTTTACAGCGGTACTCTCTGTAGCAGCGTATAGCGGCGCGCACCTGAATCCGGCTGTTACAGTCGGACTTGCGTTTGCAGGCGGCTTCCCGTGGTCTGATGTTGCCATGTATATTGGCGCACAGATGCTCGGCGCAGCTATCGGCGCTTTTCTCGTCTGGCTTATGTACAAGGACCACTACGACATTACGGAAGATGAAGGCGCGATTCTTGGCACCTTTGCTACGGGCCCACAGATCAGAAATCCGCTGAGTAACCTGATCTCAGAGATTCTGGGTACGTTTGTCCTCGTTTTTGCAGTCCTTTACATGGTTGGCCGCGATGGCGGCGCCATCGCACTTGACGCCCTGCCAGTTGGGCTGGTTGTTGTCGCTATTGGTATTAGCCTCGGGGCGCTAGATACGTGTACAGTGATCGCAGCGTAGTAGCATACCCAGGTAGCAGTAGCAGGTATTCTGGGAAATGGGATGGCCCTGAACC
>JBCCIM010000169.1 GCA_039111535.1 Bacteroidota bacterium
GCGTTTAGATGTGGCCTGATTTTTTCAGGCACTTATGAGTATCTGTAACCAGCAAAAGCACCTTTTGGCTCCGTTGAAAAACTGACAACGGTTTTCCAAATTGCCGGCGATTACCCGTTTCGATGCCATAAATTGCTATGCGAAGCGATAAATCGTAATTTAACGCGCACACCAACCCTGCCCAACCACGTTTTAGCCTACGCCATCTCAACGCACGTCGCCTATTCCCTTCTGCTACAATCCCTATTTTTTCTTATAAAAACCGTTCTCAGGCGGTCTATGTTGTACAAAAAGCAGATGGTTTTCAGAATTCTCATCCTGACACTGCTCCTCCCACTCTCGGCATTTGCCCAGAACCGCACAGGAGGCAGAGTCAATGATCCCGGCCGGATCAACCCGTTCCAACAATTACAGCAACAGTTTGCAGCGGCATCCAATACAGTTAGTGGTTTGCTTGCCCTGGAAGGCGCGCTCGACCTGGATGCCTATATCGTAGGACCAGGCGATCAGTTTAGTCTAGCAATCGGCGGATCAAGTCCGTTGCAACTCATGTCTCCTGTTTCAGCTGAAGGCCGGCTTCAGTTATTCGACGCCGGGAGCATCGCCGCCGCTGGCAAGTCGCTGCGCGAAGTTATCGATCTCGCTGAATCGACATTAAAAGCGCAGTATGAGCGCGTAGCAATCAATGTCAGCTTACAGTTGCCACGCAGGTTTTATGTGCATCTTGCCGGCGCCGTACCAGAACCCGGGCGCTACCTCATGCTCCCACTTGCGCGGCTAGACGACGCCGTTCAACAGGCATTTGCTCCACAAGCAGCCGCCCGACCAGACCCGACAGCTGGTGGCGAAGTCAGGATTGTCGGATCAGCAGCATCAGAAGTACCGGCAACGCAATCTGGCTACAATCCATCGATACGTAACATAAAAATCAGCCACCGCGACGGCTCAACCTCCAGCCTCGATCTGTTTCGTTACTACCTTGAAGGCGACCTTACACAGAACCCCTACCTTAAAGATGGTGATGTCATTAGCCTGGGAGCCTACGATGAACGCAATGCAATTTTGGTTACTGGCGGCGTATCAGCTCCGGGTAAAATAGAATACCGCGCCGGCGACACAGTGCTGGACATCATCAACTTTGTTACCAACGAAGCCGACCTGGTCAATCTTGAAAATGTACGATTGACACGGCGAGGCAAAGGAACGGTTGAGGCGCCCATCGACCTCAATCTTGCCGGCTTACTCAACGGCACGGTGGTCGCACCGACCATGATGCCAGGCGACCATATCAATGTGCAGATGCCCGAAATCGCTGAAGCAGCAATTTACGGATTTGTGAACTACCCCGGCACTTTCCCGATCGAAAACGCAAAAACCACACTGCGTGAACTTGTTGCGCTGGCAGGCGGACTGAAGCCTGAGGCGAGCCCCCGGGCTGCATACCTCGAACGCCGGCAATCACAAGCACGGAAACCAGGCAGCGAAACGAGCGACCTGGATTTCTTTGAACGCACCTATTTCCGAAAATCGCTTGCCCAAAACAGTATTTCGATTAACATCGAATCGGCTCTCCAGCCAGACGCAGAAGATGTAATCCTGTATAGCGGAGATGTTGTTGTGTTTCCCAGAGACGAACAGACCATTCACGTTGTAGGCAATGTATTAAAGCCGGGCTACATCCCTTATACCCCTGGCAAGCCCGCATCTTATTACATACAATTGGCAGGCGGTGAAGGCCCACTAACAACAGGCAGTTATGTTTTTGAAGCCGGCAGTGGTAAAGTCTTCACGGATACCAACCACATACTCCGCCCCGGAGACACCGTATTTATCAACCGACAATCTATCGCAGATACACCCGAACTGCAGGCCCTGCTCCTCCAGAACGAAGTTTCTGCCCGGCAAACCCGTATTGCCAGAACACAAACCATCATCACGGGCATCACTGCACTCGTGAGTGTTGTCAACACGTTCTTGCTGATCCGCGACCGGCTAAACAACTAACCAGCGCATCGCAACCATTGTAGCGTATCGGGGAGCCACCATTGAAAGAAGGAATGTCTAAAGAGACCATGCAATCGGCTGAATCTGAAGAAAACGAAAAAGTAATAGCCCGACTTTGGGAATACGCCGGCACGCTGTTCAGGTGGCGGAGAGTTATCCTTGGCGTTACCGGCCTCGTGGCTGTTGTAGCTATTGTGATAAGCTTGTTTATGGCGACCTGGTATGCGGCATCAGCGCGCGTATTATCCCCGGAATCAAGCGGTACCAACCCCTTATCTGCTGCCCTTGCCAGCAACCTGGCGTCGGCTGCATCTGCATTCCTGGGCGGCGGAAACGGCGATTATCTGCGGTACAAAACTATCTTGTCTAGCCGCACGATGTACGAGCGGGTAGTTGATGAATTTGACCTGGTTACGGTATACGAAACACAGGAAAGCCTTTCGCCGCGTGAATCTGCGATACGCATGCTTGCAGAGAACACTGCTTATCCTATTGATGAGGAAGACGAATTTTTATCGATTGTTGTGCTGGATACAGATCCACAACGCGCAGCTGACATGGCGAACTTCATTGTACAGGAGCTCAATGCGCGGAACAGCGAATTGGCTTCGCAGGATGCCGGCAACTATCGCCGATTTGTAGAAAGCAGATACGACGAAACGCTTGTCAAACTGGACTCCCTCAAAGATCAACTCCAGCTTTTTCAGGAAACGAACCAGGTATTTGACCTGGAATCACAGGCCACTGCCTTTTTGGAACAGGTAGCTGATCTCCGCGGGGAGTCATATGTGCTCGAAATTGAGTATGAAACACTGAAACAACAATTTGGCGCCACAAACCCGCGGGTACGCGTTGCACGCCAGGCCATGGAGACTGCAAGACGTAAAGGTGATGAAGTGCTGGCCGGCGGCGGAGAGGTTCTGCCGATTGCGCGCGGAGATTTCCCAGAAGTAATGCGCACCTATGTTGAGCTTGAACAGGAGCTACGCATACAGAAAAGCATTCTGGAAATTATCGCCCCCATGTATGAGCAGGCGCGGTTTCAGGAGGAGCGCAAATTCGAAGCAGTACAAGTGGTCGATAAAGCTGTAGCGCCTACTGACAAAGCAAAACCCAAGCGCAAACTGATTGTCATCGGTGCAACGCTCTCGGGATTGCTACTCAGCATTCTCTTTGTACTCGTGTTGGACTGGTGGCAACGCAAAGGGGGCTACGTCTTGCAACGCATCAGCGATGAAGCCAAGAAGGGCGCATGAACAACGGTGCTTCCATGAACGCATCAGCGCCTTATGCCCCCCACATCATGCGGCTTTGGCGCCTGGGTACCTGGGCACTTGTGCTCGGACTTGTTTTTGGTATTGTGCTCCTGGGCTATCTCACCTGGTCAATCGAAGAATATGTTGGCCTGTTTGCCGTCGTGCCAATTGCACTGTTTGCCGTTCCGTTCTTGCTGAAGCGACCCGATCTTTTTCTCTACACCACGCTGGCAGGATTTGTTGTAATCACCAGCAGGGAGGCCGGTGTGCAGCTTACAGAGGCAATCTATGGGCTGCTGTTTTTAGGCTATCTGGCGTCCTGGTACTTCACAGAGGTTTTCCTTAAAGAAAGCCGGCTCATCTACACAAAAACAGACTGGGCCCTTTTCCTTTTTTTGAGCTATGCCTTTCTCTCAGCCTCTTGGGCAATGCTCTTTGGCGCAAGCCTGTCAGTCATTGTAGGCGAAGTGCTGATTCTGATTATGATGGCGTTTTATTTCCCCATCGCCAGCCTCATTCGCAAACATCCTGACAAGGTAAAATACATACTGCTCATCCTTGCCTGGATCGGTGTGTATGTATCTATTCGCAATATCCTGGAATACAGATCGGACCTGTCAGCAGCAGAAAAACTATACCACGTATTGTCTGGCCGTGTTGCCCTCAATGAAGTACTGCTCATGATGCCGGCACTGGGTGCCCTGACCTTTTTGCTCTATGCAAAGCAGTGGAACCACCGCATCGTGTTGGCCGGCCTCTTTATTCTATTTTTTGCGTGCCTGATCGTAACGCAAAGCCGCGGGTATTGGCTGGCCTTTTTCCTTGGAGCTTTTGCACTGTTTCTCTTGATCGACCTGCGGCGAAAGGTAACCATTATGGTCCTGTTTGCTTCGGGTATTGCCGGCTTTGTGAGTATCGGTTTTCTGATATTTCCAGCCTATGCGCCGCTTGTATTAAAAGGCATGATCGAACGCTTTACCTCCCTGGGTACAGCAATTACGTCAGACCTTTCATTAGTCAACCGTTTTTATGAATCAATGGCCGTCTGGGAGTATATCAAAGCCAATCCAATTCTAGGCTACGGCATTGGCACCCCCTACGAGTATTTCAACATTATCAGCGATCACAACCGGGTATGGGCATTTATCCATAACGGCTATCTGGGCATGTGGTACAAATACGGTATCATTGGCCTCTCACTGTTGCTCTTCTTCTGGTTCAGTAGCATCTGGCATGGCATCAAACTGTTTCGCACACGCGATCTACCCATATTTTACCGCGTCACAGCCCTGGCGTGTGCGGTTTGCCTGATTGGAGAAACCCTGGTGGCCAACACCTCAACCCCTTTCCAAAGCGAAGACCCCACGCTGATGATCACGATGATGGCCGCCATCATCCTAGGTCTCCGTATGGCAACCAGTACAACAACCGCTGCTAAACCCGCGGCCTGACATGGCGAAAAGCCTGATAAAAAACATATCCTGGCTTGGCTTTGGCAGTGCAATTGTGCGTCCGATCTGGTTCGTTTTCATCACCTATGTCGTGTACGACACCATCGGCACCAGCCAGTACGGACTCATCACGGCAGCGTTGTCCCTCATGGCAATTCTGATTGGCATCGCAAGTATCGGCACCTCGCAGTTGACCATTCGGGAAGTGGCGCGCGACAACTCACAGGCCGACCAATATCTCACGAATTTACTACCTGTAAGGCTCTTGCTGGGTATCCTCTGCCTCACCCTGGGGCTCGCAATCAGCCAGTGGCTTACAGACCAGAAAGCATTATCCGCTGCAGTCAGGCAAGAATACATGCTGGCATATGCTTTTGCAGGATGTTATGCGCTCGCGCTCAACCTTACCGAATTCTGTAGAAGTTTTTACCGTGCCCACGAAACGCTGCGGGATGAAGCTATATCGATCATTATTGAAAAGGTGCTTACGGTCAGCCTCGGTACATTTGTGCTCTTGCGTTGGCCATCCGCAGCCGGCGCACTTGCGGGAATAGCCACCGGCATGGGCATTACCCTCTTGCTCAACCTTGCCTGGGTCAGCTACAAATTTGCGCAATTCAAGCTAAGATGGCTGGATCGCACCTTTATTCAAAATGGTATCAAACGGGCACTGCCACTGGGACTCGTGAGCATCTTTGTCCTGATTTATTTCAGAACAGACAGCGTGATGCTGCAATCTATCCAGGGCGACGAAGCCACAGGACAATACGGGATTGCGTTCCGGGTACTTGAAGCGCTGTTGCTCTTCCCCGGAATAATCGTTGCTGTTTTACTGCCCCGCCTTTCTACCCTGTTTGCCGGCGAGGTTGGCGCAGAATTTAACCGCTTACTCAACAAGAGCATCTGGATACTTGTCGGCTTTGGCCTCACTGCAGCCCTTACCTTGAGCGTTCTGGCACCATTCATTGTGGGCATTCTCGAAAAGGGGCCGGCGGCAATACCAGCAACCAAAGCACTACGCATTCTAGTATGGACCTTCCCTTTTGCCAGCGTGAACTACCTTTATAGCACTGCGTTAACCGCTGCTGACGATCAAAACGTATTGGCGTGGATACTCGGTATTGCCGTACTATTCAATATATCGCTCAATGCTGTGCTCATTCCCACGCACTCCCTGTATGGAGCCAGCTTTGCAACCCTGCTTACGCAATTGTTTGTGATGCTGGCCATGATCATCAGATATCGCCGGCGACATGCCAGCAACGATTAAGCTAACCCTGACTTCAGGCAATGACTGACAAGCTCTCAGCTACTTCCCCAAAGAAAAACATCTGGCGTTCCATCCGCGGCCGTGCAATCAACTGGTATGTTGATACATACAACGCAATCCGCAGCGGCCATACCAATACAGGTACAGCTTCTGGCATCAGTGCATTTGAAGAAATCCAGCAGCATGCCCGCAAGCGGTCAGACATCAACGAACATCTGGCCATGCTTTTTGCTGAGACAATCCGCATGCGCCCCAAACTCATTGTGGAGATGGGCGTGCGCGGTGGAGAAAGCACCTTTGCTTTTGAGCGTGCTGCCCAATTCTCCGACGCAACCTTGCTGAGCATCGACATTGATGACTGCGAAAGTGCCTCTTCGTATCCCCACTGGCATTTTCTCCAGGCAGACGACATTGCCTTCTCCAAAGAATTCCCTGCGTGGTGCAAAAATCAGGGCATCGAGCCGAAGGTTGAGGTGATGTTTATCGACACCAGCCATTTCTACGACCACACCGTTCAGGAAATTGAACATTGGTTTCCTTACCTCGCCGATCATGCAATCGTCTTTTTTCATGACACCAACATGCAGGATATTTACAGGCGTCGAGACGGCTCACTTGGGCGAGGTTGGCAAAACGACCGTGGGGTTATTCGGGCTGTCGAAGACTATTTTAAGAAGTCGTTTGACGAGACCCGTGATTTTGTGCACGTTGAACCCGGCTGGATTATCCGACACTACGCCCACAATAGCGGCATGACCGTGTTAGAACGCATCGCTGAGACGGACACGGCCAAACAGTAAACAACAATCAACTACCAGCACGGCTGCCCGGGTTTCGATGGATGTTTCGGTCATCATTGTTAGCTACAACACCTACACCTTTACACACGAGGCTGTAGCGTCTGCTTTCAGTGCAACCAAAGACCTGGACATCGAAGTCATCGTGGTTGACAACAATTCTCCAGATGAAAGTGCCCCGCGATTAAAGGCAGCTTTTGCTAACCAAAACCTGCGGCTGACCATCATTGAAAACGAGGAAAACGCCGGCTTCTCCGCAGCAAACAACCAGGGAGCAGCGATCGCCAGCGGCCGGCACCTGTTTTTCCTGAACCCCGATACCATTGTGCACGAAGGGGCAATTAATGCCCTCGCCGAGTTCATTGCGCAACACCCAAAAGCCGGTGCGGTAGGACCGCACGTGCTCAATACAGATGGCACCAACCAGGTCAGCGTAGCCTATTTCACAAGCGGATGGCGAATTCTCAAACACCATCTGCCCTTCTTAAACGTGTTTGACGGCTCCGCTGCAGAACGCTACCCGCAAAAGACCAAGCCCGTTGAAGTTGTTAAAGGATGCGCCATCATGATCCACCGCGATACCTTAAAAGCTGTTGGCGGCTGGGATGAACGGTATTTCATGTATTCTGAGGAAACAGAACTCTGCCTCGCCCTGCACAATGCCGGCTACACAAATTACTTTATCAAAGAGGCCTGCATCACGCACCACGGCGGCCAAAGCTCGATGGCCTATTACGCCGAACAACAGGTTGTGCAACAGCGCAGCGCACTCCAGTTTCTTCGCAGGCATCACGGCCTTACAACCCGGATGATACATCGTATAAGTGGACTTATTGGATTTGGCGCGCGCGCCCTTATTTTTCCGATTGCAGCCATCCTGCGTCCTTCGCAGGCCGCGGGCTACAAACTACGCGGTGAAGCAGCCAGCAGGCTATTTCGCTGGTTTCTGATCGAATATGCCTAACTGCTAAATACGCTTAACACCAGTACTCCATGTCCACCAAACCTGTTTTTTATTTCACCCGGATGTTGCCCGCATACCGCATTCCGATTTTGGAGCGGTTGAACGAGCGCCTGGATGGCCGGCTTGTCGTATGTCATGGCCAGCCCCCACAGGGCAATCCGGTACTGATGAAGGACATCGAGAGTACGTTCCAGCGCGAAACCCTCACCAATTACTGGTATAAAGACACCACAGTACATCTGCAATTTTACCGCAAGGTCTTTAAAAAACACGGCCCCCCTTCGGTTGTCCTTGCAGAAGAATCGCCGCGTTCTGTGATGTTACCCGGCCTGCTGCGGCGCGCACGAAAGGTAGGTGCCGGCCGCGTGCTTTGGGGTATTTTCTACTCCGTACACCGCCCATTCTCAGCCAAACATCCGCTTCAACGGTATCGGATTGCAATGGCCAACCGGGTAGAAGCATGCGCCTGTTACGCCAAACAATCCCGCACGTACCTGCAACCACACGTAGCACCAGAGAAACTGTTTGTGGCGCAGAACACCATGGATACCAACACCCTCTTTGCCTTACGCAACACCCTGGAGGCAGAAGGTAAAGCAGCGGTTCGTTTAAGACTTGGGATCCCCGCCGACCACGACGTATTTGTGTTTGTAGCACAACTGGTCGCGCGCAAAGGGACCCGTGAACTC
Source organism: Bacteroidota bacterium (assembly GCA_039111535.1). NCBI lineage: Bacteria > Pseudomonadati > Bacteroidota > Bacteroidota bacterium. The sequence continues at coordinate 8,432 of JBCCIM010000169.1, forward strand.
ATTGAGATTTTCGAATCCTACCAACGCACCAAACCAGCAACCCTGATTGTAATTGGAGGCGGACCGGAGCGGGAAAACATGGAAACCCTCGTTGCAAAAAAACAATTACAACATGTTCAATTCCTCGGCGCCATATCCGACTTGCATGCTTCAGCACCCTATATTTTTGCAGCAGACATCATGTTACAACCTGGGTATGTAGGACTGGTTGTCAATCATGCGTTTGCGCTTGGTGTGCCCGTCGTAACCCAGGAAGCACCTGGCAACCTGCCATTTCATGGCCCTGAAGTTGAATCTATAGAACATGGCAGCAACGGGATGATCGTTGCACGCAATAACATGGAAGCCATGCAGGCAGCCCTGAAACAAGTAACCCACAACCAGGAGGTGTTTTCACAGGCTGCCACAACGTACGCTGAAACCAAATTGACAATGGACAATCAGGTAGATGGCCTGATAGCCGCCATTGCGCACGCTGAGCAAACGAAGAAGAGCTGATATGCGCATCCTGGTTCACGACTTTGGGGGATATGCGTTTCCTGTGCAACTAAGCGAGGCACTGCATACGCGTGGATATGAGGTCGTTCACATGTACTGTGACTCTCACCAAACCACACCACCCGGCGTAACCGAGGCAGCAAATTCGAATGCCGGATTCAGGATAGAGGCCATCAGTTTGCCCACACCGCTTAACAAATACAACCTCGTAAAGCGATGGCAGCAGGAGCGCCTTTATGGCCGGCTGGCGGCGGCAGCGATTGCATCGCTCCAACCCGATGTGGTGCTCTCAGCCAACACGCCGCTGGATGCACAAATCAAAATTCAACGTACCTGCGCTGCACACAGCATCCCCTTTGTCTTCTGGCTACAAGACCTCATCAGCATCGCTACCAATCAGATTCTAAGCCAAAAAATCCCTGTAGCCGGCCATATGGTGGGCGCACTGTATACTGCGCTCGAAAAGAAACTGCTGCAACGAAGTGACGCGATTGTTGCAATTACTGATGGGTTCTCTAACCAGTTACGGCGTTGGTCTGTTGACATGCAGCGCGTTGTAACCATTCCCAACTGGGCGCCCATCAACCGCATCCCTGTGACAGATAAACGTAATGCCTGGGCACAGGCGCAAAGGCTTGATAATGCTTTTTGCTTCATGTATACCGGTACACTGGGCATGAAACACAATCCGGCATTTTTGCTCGAACTGGCAAAAGCGTTTCGCAACCAGAACGATGTACGCGTTGTGGTTGTATCACAGGGCAAAGGCGCCAGTTGGCTGGCAACAGAGAAGGAAAAACTACATCTCGACAACCTGCTGCTTTATCCCTATCAGCCGGCAGACCAGTTGCCCCAGGTACTGGGTACTGCAGACGTATTAGTGGCGCTCCTCGACGCAAAAGCCGGCGCCTTCTCGGTCCCGTCCAAAGTGCTTACGTATTTGTGCGCGCAACGTCCACTCTTGCTGGCGTTACCAAAAGACAACCAGGCGGCAACCCTGGTTAAAACAATCAATGCCGGCCTCATCACAGGCAGCGAAGACAAGCAGGCATTCATTGCCGGCGCCCAACAACTTTATGCCGACCAGGCGCAACGTAACACCCTGGGCCAGCATGCCCGTGCCCATGCGAAAGAAGCATTCTCTATCGAAAAAATCTGTACTGCATTTGAGGAGGCCCTGAACCACGCCATCAACAAACCGACATCCTGAGGTTAAATCTTTACGCCCCAGAAACTTGCAAGCAGAGCGGGAATAAGCAATAGAGCAACCCGTGCATCATCCCTCCTCCAGGAACCGGATTCCCAGGCACCATGACCCCAAGATCCTGCATAATAGCGGCAGTTGTGTTGCTATTGACGCCGGCACATCTGCTTATTGCACAGGAAACTGCTACAACGCAGCGCGTATCACACGTACCCGCATATCAGGTTATTTTTGACGACTTCCGTTATGCGTCTACCGGTTATCCCGACCCGCCGGGTGATACAAACTTGTTTGGCGAAAATCCCTGGATAGATCGGTCGGGCAGCGCCGGCTTCACGGGTCGCGCCTGGTTTTATTACAACTGGCGCTGGCAGGAAAATGAAGGACGCATCCACCCCGATGGCACCATTGAAGTCAATCCCGTCTGGCCTTATAGTGTAAAGCTCTCCGCCATTGACGGCTACACGCGCGACACCTCTGTGCGTAGCAATGTACCCGTCCAAATGGAATCAGGCTTCACATTCGACAAAGGCACGTGGGTCATCAATGTGAAGCTGGCCGATCTCGAAGCCATTCGATACTTCACCCAGGCATTCTGGATCATTTCTCCGGTTGCCACAACGCCGGCATTTGGCGATATCAGGTCCTGGGTAGAATTTAATCACGAGTGGCAAAACTGGTTTTCGGTTAACTATGCGCCACGCACCAACGGATCGATTGACATGTTGACAGACGACATCTGGGCGGCCAACAACGACTGGGTGCGGCGGCAGGGCTATGCAGGCAACGTATTTGAATCAGAAACATTGCCTGCAGCAAACCACCGTACCTACATGGCAAATGGCCTCCGAATGTTTGAACGCGATGCGCTCTCGCTCGATACAGGTGAAACGGCTGGCGGTGTATCGATGCGAAATCCCTTGCAACCAGGCTCTGATGCATTTTCCTGTTATCGATCTACCAAGGGCATTGTTACCCACATCGATGACCCGGCCATTTGCATGGGGGCACTACAAAAAGACCTCAATGGTGACGCCACACCGTGGGTGCAGTTAATGATCCAGTACGATGGCAAAGAGGTTGTATACAGCGCATTGGCCAACACAGCCGGCGTGGGATACACCCACATGGAATCACGCGCCACCCTAAACCAAACTGGCCTACCGCTCAAGGTTAACCTTGGCATACACACTCCGAACGCAGAGATTGCCCTGCTGCCAGGAGAAGAGAGCACAATGGAAATCGACTGGTTTTACTACAGTCCCAACACAACACTCTCCCCTTTGGATGTTAATGCTGATGTTGCGTCTTTCAGGGAAAATGCATGGGACAGGGTGAATCTGGATGGCTATCCGCTTAACCCGCCCCCTTCTCGACCCTGGCAAATTGGGCAGATCAAAACACCTGACCTAGATGACCCTAACTGGTTGGTGATTCCCACCTTGCGTGAATCCAATGGCGTTCAAATACAGTGGAATTACCGCACCAAATTACTGACAGATACCTTCTTTTCCGAATGGAGTGGCTGGCAAACCGGCGGGTTCACGCTGGATGTGCAACCGCGTCCGGATGAAATTGAGCTGGACGTCCGTGTAATCGACCGGCATGCCACAGATTATGCGGATCGGGTTTTCTGGGCAAACACCTCCTGTACGGCATTTAGCTACGTCACAATGGAACGGAGTGACTGTATTGGGGGGCCACAGGAAGACTCGCCCTATTCATTCGACCAGCGACCGCGCCGACTTCAATTAGAAGCGAATTACCCAAATCCAGTCCAGGATTACACCACCTTCCGTTTTGGCATTCCTGACTCTTCCCGCGTCATGTTACTCATTTTTGACGCCACGGGCCGCGAAGTAGACCGCGTTTTAGATACACAACTCGGCACAGGATACCATACGTTTCGATGGGAGGTACCAGATCTGGCAGCCGGCACCTATTTCTATCACATCATTACAGATGAAGCCTCGCTTACCAGGACGCTCACGCTCTTACCCTGAGCATACCAGTAAGGGAATTACCAGTAAAACAGGTAATTGTGCTGATCGATAGTATGGCTTTTCATCCCTGCACTTTCGATTCTGTCAATGATGGCGTGCGTATCTGCCTCGGTAAAACGGCTGATACAATGGTGGTGAAACTCTATAAAAAGTTGTTTAATACCGGTTAAGTCAGCAGGACCAATATCTTTTAGCAGTCCGTATTCAGCACCTTCGAGGTCTAATTTCAGCAAATCGATATCAGCACGCTCAACCAGTTCGTGGAGGCCTTGAAGGGTTACCGTTTCCACTTCATAACTTTGCGTCTGGTCGCGTTGTATGTTTGCATGGTCATCAAAAAGCGACCCGCTTTCGTTTTGTTCACTCTGGTGAAAGACCAGGGTACCGGCCATGGGTGCCACAGCTTTGTTGATATGGGTAAAGCGGTTGCCACTGGTCTCAGCAAGGCGTTCCAACTGAGGACCGTGCTTTCGGGTCGGATCGACGCCAAATGCGCGGACACCAAATTTCTCGATCAAGTGTATTGCTAGTTCTGCTTCAAACCCGCAGCCAACATCAACAACAATACTGGAAGCATCGAATCTTTCAAAAAAGATGTAGTTAGGTGCAAAAAAAGAAATGCCTTTCATCTGTAGTGCCCGCTTGCGCCTCCAGATACTGGCCCGCTTGTGGACCTTCCGATATAAAGTAGATGGGTTCATTACGTGAGGTCATTCTGTGATATGAAACGAGCTAAAAGAGCTGTCAGCCTAAGATACTAATTTAAGCCATTTCTTTAGCACTTGGTCTGCGCTGTAATCTTGGAGATATCTCTTTCGCGCTGCTTCGGCGTGCGCCTGCCAGGTTTCGTATGATTGATATTGCAACACCGCCTCTGCTATGGCTTTCGGATTTTGAGGCTCAACAACAAACCCTTCTTTTCCATCTTCGATCATACCGATCATACCGCCGACGTTGGATACAACCACAGGGCTACCAGCGCTCATTGCTTCGATTATTGTTAGGGGTTGCCCTTCAACCATATACGAGGGCAATACAAACACATCCGCCTCAAGTTGTAAATCCTTAATTTTATTACGATCCCGAACGACGCCGAGGTGAGTAACAATAGCATCTAATTTATATCGGGCTACTTTCTGCTCAAACGCTAACTTATCTTCCTCAGCCATCCATTGCCCAACAAAGATAACCTCGCAGGCAATGGCCTTCTCCTGGAGCAGACGTACAGATTCCAGTACATCCAGGTAGCCTTTTTCCTGGATCATGTGACTCAAAAAAAGGATTTTGAGCTTGCCTCTAACTCTTTTTCTAGCCAGCTTTTGTCCTACCTCTTCTGCCGAACATACAACAGCTTCATCCAATACATTCGGAACAACCAGTCGCGTTTCTGCAACAACCCAGGGGTGACAATCATCGGCTCGATTTTCATTCAAAAAGACGAGGCCATCTACCCGATTCAGTAAAATCTTGGCGGTTAGCGCCGTTCGCTTGTTGCTGAAGAGTCTGGAAAATCTTCCCCAATGAATAACGCCATAGATTTTACCAGCCCCTTTCAACGCAGGGAGAATTGTCAACAAATCGCGGAAGTGTCCCATCAGTTCAGGAGATGGGGCTGTCCAGATCACAATTGCCCCTGGATTTGCCTTTACAACGAGCTTTAGCCGGCGAGCAGCTTTCCGATAAGCGCCTATTTTCTGCATCATATTCCCACGCCCCTTTACATCCACCACCTTATCTTCCCATTCACGCAGATTAACACGTACCACCTGCATGCTGGAAGCAAGCAACGTTGCCAGTCTCTCTGTAGCAA
>JBCCIM010000170.1 GCA_039111535.1 Bacteroidota bacterium
ATGCATAAGCTGATGTCTGAGTCCTGAACGTGCGTACTGAGAAATCCACTTCTTTATACTTGCATGACTTATCCCATAGCGCCTCCCTAGAGCACTCAAGGATGCACCAGACTCATATTCTCCCACTAGATGTTTCTTGAATGATATACTATAGCGCTTTATTACTCGTTTTTCCATGGTTTACTTCCTTTGCTGTAAACCTATAGCAGGACGAGACAGTGAGGAAAACAAACCTTCGAAATTCAGAGTTCCTTGATCGTTATTCGATATTCAAGAGATTGCGCTCCTTCGAAAGCCCGGGATGACAGGTGCAAAACGGGTTGCTATCCCTTAACCGACATTCAACAACGCCATGATTTCAGCCCTATCCATCCGGCGCACGCCCGAACGCATCGTTTGCCTCACTGAAGAGCCAACTGAAATTCTCTACCTGCTTGGGGAAGCGGAGCGTATTGTGGGCATCACGGCGTACACGGAGCGGCCGGCGCATGCAAAAAAAGAGAAACCGGTCGTATCTGCATTTGTTGGCGGCAGCGTCGAGCGGATCAAGGCGCTGAAGCCCGATCTTGTCATTGGATTTTCAGATGTTCAGGCAGACTATGCCAACAAGCTCATCAAGGAAAACCTACAGGTTGTCATTTTCAATCAGCGGTCTATCGCCGAAATTTTACAGGTCATTCTGATGATTGGCCGGCTCGTGGGGGCAAATGACCGCGCAGAAGCCCTCGTAGACACGTATGTCGCGCGTATCAACACATTCAAGGCCAATACGCCGGCAGTAAGACCGCGGGTGTATTTTGAAGAATGGGACGATCCGAAGATTTCAGCCATTCAGTGGGTTAGCGAGCTCATTTCGCTCGCCGGCGGTGAAAATATTTTTGCAAACCGGGCAGCCGGCGCCGCCTCCGCAGCCCGGCATGTCACCTCCCAAGAAGTTATTGCAGCCAATCCAGATCTCTTTATTGGCTGCTGGTGCGGTAAAAAGCTGGATCACGACGCAGTATATGCGCGCCCCGGCTGGCAAAACATTGCAGCTATTCAGAACAAACAAGTGCACGAAATGGACCCGGCCATCATCCTGCAACCCGGGCCGGCATGCCTCACAGATGGGCTGGATGCCCTTGCCTCACTTATCGCCGGGGCTACACCCGAATCATCCTAAAACCAATTGCCAAAAATCCGGCACTCCTTTTGTTCGCATTCCAAACTTCAGATATTCTGGAATGATAAACTGATGTTCTATTCATGTTGCAGGAAAACGCTATCCAACCCATGCTACAACAACTGTTACCGATCTCAACGCGGGACCAAACATCATCCCGTTTCTCACATAAACCCTCTTTCTTTAAAACAAGCCTTTTTAGTGCATTATTTGCGCTTGCGCTGAGCACAGGATTCACAACCAGTGCCCAGGCACAATCTGCTAAAGGACTTGACAACAACCGACAAGACCGCATCCATGCCAGTTGTGACGGTGTTTTTGTCGAGCAGAACGGCCTCGTAATCATGGAGGTAGAATCTGCTCCCGTATCTGACGATTGGACGTTTCGTACCGACCTCACTGGCTATACCGGCACCGGCTATTACGAATGGAAATACGACAACCCCAACAACGTTATTGATAGCGCAGGTGGTGGTATTCTAACGTATCCCATTCAGATTACCCAAACGGGCGTGTATCGCTTTCTGTATAGAACAGCTGCACCACACCCTACAGAGCATAATGACGCCTTTATTCGATTCCGCGACAACGAAGTTGAAGCCCGCACCGAGGGCGGCGACGTAATCGACCTCGGCCAGGATACCTGGTTTAAAGTATACCAGGGCAGAGGCAATGATGAGTGGAACTACGCGGCGCATACCGAAGACGGACCTCACCAGGTGTACGCACTGATTGATACACCGGGCACGTACCGCCTGGAAGTATCCGGACGCTCAACGCTGTTCAAAATGGACCGCATGTCGCTCTACCATTTTGATACCGTCAGCTACGGTGTTGCAACCAACATCAGCACGGGCGAATCGCAATGCCTGCTGCCTGTTGAATTGACTTCGTTCTCAGGTCTTGTAGACGGAGATGCTGTGGCGCTTTCATGGACAACTGCAAGTGAACTGAACAACGCCGGCTTCGACGTAGAATTTTCAACTGCAGCTGATGGCGAATTCAGCAAAGTGGGTTTTGTCCCTGGAAACGGTGTTTCTGAAGAAGACATTAGCTACCAGTTCCGCCACACCTTCGCCGGTTTCGAAGGACAAACGGCATACTACCGCCTCAAGCAGGTAGATTTTGATGGTGCTTTTGAATATTCAGACGTGGTTGCGGTAAACCTGCCGGTTGCCTCAGCAACACGCCTGCATCCGGCTTACCCAAATCCGTTTAATCCGACAACAACCATTGCCTTTACGCTACCGATTGAAAGCGAAATCAAGCTTACGGTATACGACGCGATGGGACGGCAAGTCAAAGAATTGTTCAGCGGCACGCTGCCGGCTGGCTACCATACGCAGGCCTTCCAGGCCAACGACCTCGCTAACGGCACTTACATGTATCGGTTGGAAACGGGCGCGCAAGTCCTGACCGGGTCCGTCCTCCTTCTGAAATAGGTTTAAAGTTGAAGGTTGAAGGTGGGCACATCCTGCTTTCAACCTTTAACCTTCAACCGAAATGTACGGTTGGCCTTTATTGATGCTTCGTGAGATAACTAATCGCTGGATCTCCGAGGTACCCTCATAAATCTGTGTGATTTTGGCGTCGCGCATCAGGCGCTCAACGTGGTACTCTTTTACAAATCCGTATCCGCCGTGAACCTGAACTGCCTCCACTGTGGCAGCCATGGCTACTTCTGATGCATACACCTTGGCCATAGCAGCGGCGCGATTATACGATTTACCCTGATCTTTTAGCCATGCAGCGCGATAGACCATCATGCGCGCAGCTTCTATTTGCGTGGCCATGTCGGCCAATTTGAAAGCAATCGCCTGGTGCTTGATAATCGATTTACCAAAAGCTTCGCGCTCTTTCGCGTAAGCCAGCGACAGTTCATACGCGCCGGCGGCAATGCCAACGGCCTGTGCAGCAATCCCGATGCGTCCCACATCCAGGGTTTGCATGGCGTGGGTAAAGCCAAATCCATCTTCGCCAATACGGTTGGCTTTCGGGACTTTCACATCTTTAAACATCACCGACGACGTATCTGACGAGCGAATGCCCAGCTTGTCTTCTTTGGGCCCGGTTGATACCCCTTCCCAGTCGGCCTCAACAATAAATGCGTTTACGCCGCGGTGCTTCTTCTCCGGATAGGTCTGCGCCATCACGATGTAAACACCGGCTTTCTTCCCGTTGGTAATCCAGTTTTTCACGCCATTAAGCAAGTAGTAATCGCCGTGGTCTTCTGCTTTTGTGTGTTGCTGTGTTGCGTCGCTGCCGGCTTCGGGCTCCGAGAGACAAAAGGCGCCAAGCTTTTCGCCACTGGCGAGGGCCGGCAAGTACTGCGCTTTTTGGGCATCGCTACCATGCGTTTCAATGCCCCAACACGCCAGCGAATTGTTCACCGACATGATCACGGAACAGGAGTTGTCAATTTTTGAGATCTCCTCCACGGCAATAGCATAAGAAATGGTATCCATGCCGCTCCCGCCGTATTCGGGCGCCACAGTCATCCCCAACAATCCCATCTCGGCCATCATCTTGACCTGCGCCTCAGGGTACGTTTGATGTGTATCCCGTTCGATCACCCCAGGTTTGAGTTCATTCTGTGCAAATTCACGTGTTGCACTACGAATCATGAGTTGTTCTTCAGTGAGGGTAAAATTCATGGCATGCCAGGTAAGCGTTTATACAGAATTTCGATTTCGATCAAGCGCCGGCTTTTGACGATTTCACAGTGCCGTAGCTAAATACATCGACAAGTTAACAGTGTTAAGCAATACCCATATACCGAGATTTTGTTTACCTTACGCCTGGAAAAGATTGAACGAGCGACGCAATACCACCACCACCGTGTCGCCCCAGGCACACTACAGACACAAGCAGTACCCTACCCATGGAAAGCCTGATCGAGTATTTCGCAAACATCCCAACCACCCACCGCACCTTTATTTTGGTGGGCGGCCTGACCATCTTCTGGCTGATCGAAAGCGCCATCCCGCTTTTCTCGTTCACGTACAACAAATGGAAACACGCAGCGGTGAATATTTTCTTCACGCTCACAACCATTGTTGTAAACTTCTCGATGGCCTTCATCCTCGTTAAATCGTCAGATTGGGCTGTTGCAAACGAATTTGGGCTGATTCAGTGGGTCAATATGCCTTTATGGTTATATGCGATTACAGGCATATTATTGATGGATTTGATTGCGGCGTGGCTTGTACACTACGTGGAGCATCGCGTCACCTGGATGTGGAAGTTTCACCTGATTCATCACACGGATCAAAACGTCGATACAACGACAGCAAACCGTCACCACCCCGGCGAAAGCGTATTCCGCTTCGTATTCACCACAATGGCTGTACTGCTGATCGGTGCGCCGATGTGGATGGTATTTCTATACCAAACGATGTCGGTTGTGCTCACACAATTCAACCATTCCAACGTGCGCATGCCGGCATGGCTCGACAATGCATTGGTGCTCGTATTCTGCACGCCTAACATGCATCGGGTCCACCACCACTACCGCATGCCTTACACGGACGCCAATTTTGGCAACATTTTTTCCTTCTGGGATCGACTGTTCGGTACTTACATCGAAGTGGATAATGACAAGCTTCGCTATGGCGTCGACACCTACATGCAGAAAGAGGACGCCGGCAACGTATGGGCCATGCTCAAAATCCCGTTCCAACGCTACCGCCCACGGATTGACTACGAGGAAGAAGAGGTGCTGTAACCGGGCACTGGCAGTTGAGAGAAGTACAGCATAGCAGAGATTGCTGCAGAGGTAATGATGGAGAGATCCTTCGCTTCGCGAAGGATGACCTGGAAAAGGGAGGATGACGACCAATGAGCCCCATGCAGAGATTCTTCATGGGGCTCAGGATAGGTTGCGGGAACGGCTCGTGGGGATTGAGCTGTGCTAACCCTGAAGAGATCTTTCGCACAGCTCAAGATGACAGGAGCAAGGCAGCCTGCCACCCCTCAATCGGCATTCGACAATCGACATTCGACACTAAAAAAGGGCCAGCCTCACCTGAGACTGGCCCTTTGAACGGAAGCAAACTTGTTTAGAACAGCACGCTCATTCCGACGACGAAGAAGCTTCGGGTGACCTCTTCGTTGACAACGTAGTCAACAAAGTCGGGGGCGTAGAGGTCGTCCTGGCGTTCCTGCATCCAGCCCACGTCGATGACAAATTTCTCAGAGAACTTGTATCCGAGGCCGGCAGACAAGTAGGCTTTGTCGCGATTAACCGACGAACCGTCTGTGCCCGTGAGGCGCGTATCAATCGGATCAGGCTGGAAGGCATAACCGGCGCGGAGCATCAGGTTGTTGATGCTGAACTCACCAGCAATGCGTGTATTGATTACCGCCTGAAAATCGTTGCGGATGGTCCGGTTTATGCTGTTGAACAGGTCGCGATCAACATTGGCATCCAGTTCCAGCTGCGTCCAGTCGACAAATTCGATGTCGCCCATTATGGTGAGGCCAGAGACTTCGTACGCAAGGCCGGCGCCAAATCGCCAGGGGGTGGTAATGTCATACTCAAATGTGCCACGGCCAACATCGCCAGACAATCCACCATAACTCAGGAAAGCACCGTTATCAAATTCGGTAGAGATGATGGTATCAAAGCGCTCATCAACCCGATAAAAGGTAGGCGACTCCAGGGTAATACCTACGCGCAGGTCTTTGTTTGCCATCGCAGAAACACCGAGTCGGAGATTGGCACCCACGAGGTCCGAAATGAACCGCTCTTCGTAAGTGACCAGGTCAAACCCGCGCAATTCGTTGTCCCCATCCAACACAATGTAGAGGTCTTCCGTGTTTTCGTTGTTGATATCAAACTCATCGAAGACACTCTGGAACTCGTATGAGCCTACATTGAAATTCAATGCTGCACCAACCATCACGCCTCGCGCAGCTTCAAAAGCACCGCCAAAGCTGAAGTCTTTCATCCGGCCTTCCTGAAACACGTCGCTGGCCTGTTCAATGGTCGAGCCAGGGTTAACAGCCTGATAAAAGAGGCCGTCTCCCGTACCTACGTTTTCAGGCAGAAATTCAATGGCGCCGCCGAGGTATGCAATTTCAGGCAGATCTGAGAAAAAGGCGGGGAAAAAGCTCCCGTTCTCTTCCACCACTTCAAACTCATCATCAAAAGGCAAGAGTACGTCCGTGATCGACCCACTGTTGACCAGGCCGGCAAAGCTCAGCGTGCGCTCAAACGAGTTTGTTTGATTAAACGCCCCACCAATCACCAGTGAACCCTGGTTTGTCGGCACCTTGAATGCGCCGGCAAAGTTGCCCAGGCTTTGGTCCGTCAGTTCCTCTGTGAAAAATTCGGAGCTATTCGGGAAATTTACCTGTGCATCATTTGTGGCTGAGAGAAAACTCAGTGCACCGGATACCTGCGACGTGCGCAAAAAGCCCAGGCCGGCAGGATTTGTATAGAACGCCGAGTAATCAGCCAATCCTGCGCGGCCGGCACCGGCAAGACCAATCGAGCGTGCGCCAGTTGCCGGCAGCCGCTGCGTAAAGAGCAGTGCGTCTTCAGCAGATTGCGCCAGCAAAGATTGTGCGGGGACAAGCAGGAGCAAGCCTGCCAGCACGAGTCCCGTCTTCTTCAACAAAGCAGTCATTAAGCCTTTTTGCGGATGATCGAAACAGTAATTCATGTATGTATAACGATGGATGTTGTATAAAATTGGATCGCGAAAGGGCATAAAAAAGGCCCGTACTAAGGCACGGGCCTTTCCCCGGCTTACGCAATGTGCAAGCAATAAGGTGGTATAAATAAGTCCGTTAGTTACCGCGGCGCGAGCTGCTTCGGCTCGAAGAACCTGAACTCCGGCTGGAAGAACCTGAGCTTCGGCTTGATGAGCCAGAACTTCTGCTCGGCGTAGCCCGGCTGCTTGAGCCAGAGCTTCTGCTCGGTGTTGCCCGGCTGCTAGAGCCTGAGCTTCTTGAGCTAGAGCCACGGCTGCTAGAGCCTGAACTTCTGCTCGGTGTTGCACGGCTACTTGAGCCAGAGCTTCTTGAGCTGGAGCCAGAACTTCTGCTTGGCGTAGCGCGGCTGCTTGAACCAGAGCTTCTTGAGCTGGAGCCACTGCTGCGTGTTGAGCGTGTGGTGCCCGAACTTCTTGAGCTTGATCCGCTCGAACGGGTTGAACGTGTGGAAGAACCACTACTTGACCGCGTGCTGCCGCTGCTACGTGTGGTAGAACCGCTAGAGCGCGTTGAGCGTGTGGAAGAACCACTTGAACGCGTTGACCGTGTAGAAGAACCGCTTGAGCGTGTTGAACGCGTGGAAGAACCACTACTTGACCGCGTGCTGCCGCTGCTACGTGTGGTAGAGCCACTTGAGCGCGTTGAACGCGTGCTGCTCCCAGAGCGAGACGTCCCACGTGTTGTTGTGCCGCTACTCCGCGTAGTGCGGGTAGAGGTACCGGAGCGTGTTGCGCCTGATGAACGTGAGGTAGAGCGTGTGCTGGTTCCGCGGGTTGTTGTGCCGGCAGAACTGCGGGTTGCCCCACTCCGCGTTGTTGAGCGTCCTACGGTACGTGTACCGTCATCGTTTAGTGATGAACGTGTACCACGTCCTACCGATCGGCCAGCACTGCCACGGGTGCTACCACCGCGTGTTGCTGTAGCTGAGCGTGCACGCCGAGAGTTGGCTGCCAGGTAGCCGCCACGTCCCGTTGTACTGCCCCGAGGCCCGTAAGCACGGCCATTATAGTTGTTGCCACGCGAATAGTAGTAAGGCGAATAGTGTCCCAAGTGGGCATAGACGCCAAACCCGGTATAGCCGCCGTAGTAGCCGTATCCATAGCGCGGATAGCCATATCCATAACCACCATATCCGTAGCCGCCGCCATACCCATACGCATAGTAGTGGTTAAACGGTGAATAGTAGTAAGAAGAGTACCCGTACCATGGATCCCAGTAATCGTAGAAGGGATCGTAAACGGTGTAAGAAGAATACCGTGGTCCGTAGTACCAGGAATCATAGTAGCTGTGGCCGCCCCATGGACGGTAGAACCGGTTGAAATAACGCCCGTAACTGCGTGGCGTATTGTACGAATAGTATTCGTCTTCGTAGTAATGACGTTCTACAACGGATCCGTCATCATACTCTTCAACCTCCACGTAAGCCGGCTCACGATCGTATTCGTCGTAATCCTCATACTCGGATGCAGCCAACTGCGTGTAACAGCCGGACAGGCCAATGGCCATCACTCCGATTAGAAAAACATTTAAGGGGAGGGTTGCAATACGCTCCAGGAGCATTTTTTTCATATTGGCACCTGACAAGACAGCGTGAGATAACAGGTTTGTAGCACGTTCCATGGTAGTAGGCGTTTAGTATGGATGCTGGCCACTCTTATAAAAAGCGCTTCACATTTTAATGTACAGGATAGGTATCGGGTTTCAAAGCCGGCTGGACAAGCCCAGAAGGTACTCTTGGCGCAAGTGTTATCTTCCTTTAGTACAGAAACACTCCACACACGTGGCTAGTTGTACCGGCTGTTTCACTGGAATCATGCAGGATTCCAATTTATTCCGATTTCCTGTCTACCCTATTCATCAAATACCGGGCCGCTCAGCAAAAACGTCGTTTTTGAGGCTTTTTGAGGGGTTTGTATATAGCGGTTGTACTGGAAAAACACCATCTAGTGTATACTATGGCTGACGCTATCACGCCCCGCTCCAAAGACTACGCCCAATGGTACATCGACGTTGTCCGTCGTTCCAAACTGGCTGATTACTCCCCCGTACGCGGTTCGATGATCATTCGGCCCAATGGATTTGCCCTCTGGGAGAACGTAAAAAATGCCCTCGATGGCATGTTAAAAGAGACAGGGCATGAAAACGCATACTTCCCGCTGCTCATCCCTGAATCTTTCCTCTCTAAAGAAGCAGAGCACGTCGAAGGGTTTGCCAAAGAATGTGCAGTTGTCACGCACTCGCGCCTGAAAGTGAATGAAGAAGGCAACGGCGTGGTGCCGGATCCAGCGTCTCGCCTCGAAGAAAACCTGATTATTCGTCCAACCAGTGAAACGGTTATTTGGGACACGTACAGCAAATGGATACAGTCTTGGCGCGACCTGCCCATCCTGATCAACCAGTGGGCAAACGTGGTACGGTGGGAAATGCGGACACGCCTTTTCCTGCGTACCATGGAATTCCTGTGGCAGGAAGGCCACACCGCACACGCCACCCAAGAGGAAGCGCTCGAAGAAACGAGCATGATTCTCGACCTTTATGGCAAACTGGCAGAAGACTATATGGCGATGCCGGTCATCAAGGGGCGCAAATCTGCAAGCGAGCGGTTTGCCGGCGCTGTGGATACGCTGTGTATCGAAGCGCTCATGCAAGACGGCAAAGCCCTGCAAGCCGGCACCAGCCACTTCCTCGGCCAGAATTTCGCCAAGGCGTTCGGCTGCCAATTCCAGAACAAGGAAAACGAACTCGAATACGTATGGGCCACCTCCTGGGGTGTATCTACCCGGTTGATAGGCGGGCTGATTATGACGCACGCGGATGATCAGGGCCTCGTATTACCGCCAAAGCTTGCACCAACGCAAGTGGTGCTTGTGCCTATTCTTCGGAAAGATGGCTCAGCAGAAGTGCTCGAAGCCGGCGACAAAATTGTTGCAGAGCTGAAGGCTGCCGGCATCAGCGTCAAGTTCGATACGCGCGAAGGCTATCGCCCGGGCTGGAAATTTGCCGAGTATGAAGTACAGGGTGTGCCCATCCGCCTTGCCCTTGGGCCCCGCGACGTACAAAACGGCATGATTGAAATGGCGCGCCGAGACACCTTCGAAAAAGAGTCGGTGCCCCAGGATGGCCTCGTTGCCCGCATCAAGGAGACGCTGGATGCGATCCAGAAGAACCTGTTTGACCGCGCTTTGAAATTCCGGGAGGAGCATACCACGATCGTGAACTCCTACGATGAATTTAAAGAAGTCATTAACGACAAAGGTGGCTTTGTGCTCGCCCACTGGGATGGCTCAGAGGAAACGGAAGCGAAAATTAAGCAGGACACCAAAGCCACGATCCGCTGTATTCCGTTTGCGCAGGCTGCAGAAGCTGGCGAAGACATGATTTCAGGTGAGCCGTCCATCGGCCGGGTCTACTTCGCGAAGTCTTACTAGGTACATCTGTGTCGTTTGTGCGGGATAAAAAGGCAACTAAATCTTTTACAAAAGATCCCGTACGCTTCCGGGGTCAATCTCCTTGCGCTTACCTAAGAGGGCAGTTACATTAGACATGCTATTGCGTGCTAACGTACTGTCTTATGTCTGATACAAACCCTGATTCCATCGACCAGGAAACTGTCACCCGCCTCCTAAATGCCGTTCAGGAGGGAGACGAACGTGCGATGGACAAACTTTTTGGCAAGGTCTACGAAGAGCTGCATAAACTCGCCAAAGCGAACAGGCGCAACTGGGTTGGTGGCGACTATACAATGAATACTACCGCACTCGTACACGAAGCGTACATCAAGCTCGCCGGCCAGAAAAACCAGAACTGGGACAACCGCAATCACTTCATGATGGTCGCATCAAAAGCCATGCGCCACATCATGATCAATTACGCAAACAAGCGGCGCACCAAAAAACGCGGTGGTGACATACAAAAGGTATCTATTCCTGATCAAGACCACGCACTCAAAGATGAGATCGCGTTAACAGACGACCAGGCTGACAAATTCTGGGCAATCGAAAATGCCCTTAAAAAGCTGGAAAAAGAGCAGCCAAGAAAGGTCCAGATCATCGAATGCAAGTTTTTTGGGGGGATGTCGAACGAAGAAACGGCCACCGCCCTCGGCATTTCTATATCCACCGTAAAGCGTGATTGGGCCATGGCCCAGGCCTGGTTGTATCGGGAAGCAAAAGAAGAGTTGGATTAATGTGATCCTTTTCTTTCGTAAACACTGTGTATAAGTGCAGGAGCCTTATGGCACAATTTATTTGTGAGGCCGGCAGCAACCGCAAGCTGGCTTCCAAACCGCACAGTATACTTACCCGAATTGCTACCTTATGGAAAACGTCGATTGGGAAGTTCTAGCAGATCTTTTTCAAAAAGCGCTCGATACGCCGGCGTCAAAACGCAAAGCGTTTATCGATGAGGCATGCGCAGATAACACTGCGCTCAAGGCAGAACTCCAATCGCTGTTAACCAACTTCGAAGAAGCACCAGACTTCTTCAACAGCCTGGGCGATGTCGTACCCGGGCTTCAGCCAAACGATAACGGTAACATCGACCCCTATCAGTTCATCGGGACGCAGATCAAGCAGTACCGCATCACCGAACTCATTGGGACGGGTGGCATGGGGTTAGTGTACAGGGCGCAAGACGTTGAACTTAACCGGCACGTTGCACTCAAATTCCTGCCCCCCGAACTGAGCAACGACACGCACGCACGAGAACGCTTTATTACAGAAGCGCGCGCAGCCTCGCAGCTTGACCACCCAAACATCTGCACCATTTATCAGATTGACCGCACACCAAACGGGCGGATTTTCATTGCGATGGCTTTTTATGAAGGGGAAACCTTGAAAGCCAAACTCAAGCGCGGCGAGGTAACACCTGAAGATGCCATCGATTACGCCATGCAAATCTGTCGTGGCCTCGACAAAGCACATGAGGCCAGCATTGTGCATCGCGATATCAAGCCGGCGAATTTGATGGTAACCAACGATGGCGTCATCAAAATCCTCGACTTCGGCCTTGCCAAAATTGCAGACCAGCAGCTTACCCGATCCGGCCATACAATGGGCACGGCGGCATACATGAGCCCGGAGCAAGCACGCGGCGACAAGGTAGATCATCGCACAGATATCTGGTCCGTAGGGGTATTGCTTTACGAAATGCTCGCTGGAGAGCGTCCGTTTAAAGGCAGCAATCCGCAGTCGGTCATTTACAATATTATCAATGAAGAACCGTCTACGCCGGCGCAACATGCTATCGCCCCGCTCGGGCTTCAAAACGTAATCAACAAAAGCCTTTCCAAGCCACTTGCCAAACGCTATGCCAGTGTAGCAACCCTGATTCGGGATATCGAATTGGCTGTACACTTTCCCGTCGTTGAGCAAACGAAAACACGGGTTGAAAAAAGGCGCCCCCTTGCCGGCGTATTGGTTGCGCTCGGCTTGCTCGTCGCAGTGACCTCCTTCTGGTTTATGACAGGCAAAGAAACACCAAATCCTGCCACAGCAAATCCTACCACAGCAAATAATGCACGCGGGATGCAGATTGCACTCCTCCCGTTTGAGGTATCACCGCAAGATGATGAGCAAAGCGCAGCGCTGGCAGCCGGCTTGATGCGGATGATCACCGAACTACTGCCAAAACTCGACACGCCGGAAACACCCATCTGGGTTGCCTCCATGAGCGATGTAGCAGAGGCCGGCATTGAAACCGCTTCAATGGCTGCTGACTTCCTGGGCGCCAACCGTACCATCGAAGGCAGTTTCCAGCATTTGGAGTCTGTGGTCGCCCTCACACTGAAGCTCATCGACCCACAAAGCACCGCATTGGTTGGCACTGAGACCAGTCTGCTAAAGGCTGAATCGATAACGGCCCAAAGGCTGGGGGCAGCTTTTCATGAGCAGCTTTTCGAATCACTTACCAAATTACTGGGAATCCAGCTAACACCACAGCAGCAGCAAGCCATTCAACGCGTTGCACCTCGCGACCCCGACGCCTATTCCTATTACCTGCAAGGCCTTGGATACCTGGAACGGTACGACAAAGCCGGCTACATCGACTACGCCATCCAGCAATTCAACCGGTCAATTCAGGCAGATTCGATGTATGCGCCGGCACATGCCGGCCTGTGCGAGGCCACCTGGGAGAAATACTTTAACAACAGCGACCAGCCGGCTCTTGCCGAACAGGCTAGCGCAAGCTGCGAACGCGCCGGCACCCTCGCACCAGACAATGCCTCCGTGCTTGTGCACCGCGCCAGCGTTTTTGTCCGCGCCAACCAACTCGACATGGCTTTCGAGACGCTGGAGGAAGCCCTCGAACTTGAGCCCGACAATGCAGAAGCGTACATGTGGCTCGGACGTGCCCACGAACACAACTTCCAACCTGAAGCTGCGCGGGCGGCCTACTTCCGGGCGATCGATCTCAAACCCAATTTCTGGAATTACAGAAATCAATTAGGCATTTTCCTGAGCTATTCAGGAGATCAAGAAGGGGCACTGACGCAATTCCAGCACCTCGGCGAATTAACACCAGACAGCTACGTTGCCAACAGTTCTATTGGCACGGTTTTGACCCTGCTCAACCGACCCGACGAAGCAGAGGCAGCATTTCTCAAAGCCATCGAGCAACGCCCCAATGCCAATATCCCGCGGCGTATGCTAGGTGTGCTGTACTACACCCGACAAAACTACCAGGCTGCGGTTGATGTGCAATCCGCTATCGAGCAAAATGGCGACTGGATTTCGTCCAGCTTCCTTGCCCACGCCTTCCACTGGAACGGACAGCAACAGCAAGCCGACTCTACGTGGCAACAGGTAATCAACATCACCCAATCGTTGCTCGATGTAGCACCCAACAACATTTACGCGCAACTATGGCAGGCAGATGCTCACGCAGCGCTGGGCAACAACACAGAAGCTACCGGCCTGATTGCCTCGCTTTACGACACCGAATTTGACGATTCCTGGGGTGAGTATTATATCGCCCGCATCCAGGAAGTCCTCGGCAATCGAAACCGCGCGCTGTACCGCGTCGAAC
>JBCCIM010000171.1 GCA_039111535.1 Bacteroidota bacterium
ACTGCTCCTTATGGAATTTGATCCCGTAGCGCTTATCGCCCAAAAAAGAGATGGGCACCAGATTGAAGCCGGCGCCATCAAGCAGTTAATCGACGCCTATACTTCGGGTGCGTTGCCTGATTATCAAATGAGCGCTTTTCTGATGGCTGCTTTCCTTAAAGGAATGGATGCTGCTGAAATACAGGCACTCACCCATGCCATGCTCTACTCAGGGAGAGTTGTAGATCTTTCCGAAATTCCGGGCATCAAGGTAGACAAACACTCAACGGGCGGTGTTGGAGACAAAGTATCGCTCATTCTGGCGCCTGTTGTGGCAGCGTGTGGCGTTCCTGTACCCATGATATCTGGTCGTGGCTTGCGACATAGCGGTGGGACACTGGACAAATTGGAGAGCATTCCCGGCTTTGATGTGCAGATGGATATGGCGGCATACAAAGCGCAACTTGGTCGGCTCGGTGTGGTCATGATCGGACAAACTGCTGAAATAGCACCAGCGGACCGTAAAATTTATGCGCTACGGGATGTTACGGCCACGGTGGCTAATCGTGCTTTTATTGCGCCCTCCATCATGAGCAAGAAAATTGCTGCCGGCATAGACGGGTTGGTGCTTGATGTGAAGTGTGGCGCCGGCGCCTTTATGAAAACACCAGCGGAAGCGCGCGCGCTGGCAGAACTACTGGTGCAGATAGGAGAAGAGTTTGGTAAACCGACTGTCGCGTGGCTAACAAATATGGACCAGCCGTTGGGTTATGCTGTTGGCAACTGGCCGGAAATGGTAGAAAGCATTGCCTGTTTACGCGGACAATGGATCGACGACCTGATGCAACTCACCCTTACCCTGGCCGGCGAAATGATCTACCTGGGGCAACAGGCAAATTCTCCCGAAGATGGTTACAAACGCGCGAAAGCTGCAATAGATGATGGATCTGCGTTTGATAAATTTCTGGCTATGGTAGAAGCACAGGGTGGAGATGTCGCGGTTGCATCTACGGGGAGCCGTGAAAACCCAAAACATGTTATTGAAGTGAAGGCCCCGGCTGGAATGGCGGGTTATGTCCAGCAGATCGATGCGCTGGCGATTGGTGAAGTGGCTGTGGCGCTTGGGGCAGGGCGCTTGAAAAAGGAAGACTTGGTTGATCCGCTTGCCGGCTTGATTTTGGCGCACAAACAGGATGCGCTGGTTGATCAAGGCACGCTCCTTGCCACACTTTATACCAATCAAGACATTGAAATTGCACCGTTGACCAAAAAAGTACAGGCTGCATTTACTGTAGCAGATACTACTGCCGCGCCGACCATCTTGCTAAAAGACCGGTATACGGTTGCAAATGGTTGGCAAAAAGGGTGAATAAACGCTGTTGCTGTGGAGTCTCGTTGAAAAAGAGGCGTGCATTCAAAATCAGGGCGTCGTATTGTTTACAATACAAGTGAATATCATTAAAATTAAGCGTAAGGTATAGAAATTAGGCCCCGCCGCTGATTTCTGTGTGTGGAAATGCATCTTTCAATGACTGATGCTCGTTACATGCAGAACAGCTATATTCCTCTTACGCATTAAGCTTCGATAACAATCCCAACCTACCCATGTCAATTTGGAAACGATTTTCGCGATGGATTAAGTCAGTATTTGGCGGCGCAATCTCTGCGATGGAAGATCCTCGTCTTATCCTCGAGCAGAATATTCGGGAGCTGAATGATCAGGTGCCGAAGATGAACGAAAACATCGCGACCGTGAAGGCCAACGTCGTTTTGCTTCAGAAAGAAGTGCGTCGTACGGAGCGCGAAGTGACAGATGTTACCTCCAAAATTAAAGCAAGCATTTCTGCAGGACGTGATGATCTTGCTGAACGTTATGCGATGCAACTGGAGAAGGGACGTGATACCCTCAGCCGCACGAAAGAGCAATTGAAGTATGCTTCTGCAGCATATGACAAGGCGCTGCAGGTGAAAAAAGCCTTCATGCGTGAAAAAGACCGCAAGATTCAGGAAGCCAAAGAAGCGCTGCGTGCTCACGAGCGTTCAAAGTGGCAGTCTAAAGTTGCGGACGCAATGGAGCAGTTCGAAGTAGGCGGGCTTGATCAAACGCATGACGAGATGATCCAGCGTGTAAACGAAGAAGCTGCCCGCAATGAAGCGCGTATTGAAATGGCGCTTGATTCGTTTGATGTTGAAGCACTGCGTATTGAAGAAGATGCCGAAAACATTCGTGCCTCTGAAATTGTGAAGCAGTTCAAGCTCGAAATGGGTGTAGGCGGTGGAGATGAAGGTACAAAGTCTTCTTCGCCGGCTGTTGAGCTTCCGGAGCAGGAAGCTGAGCAAGGTGCAAAAACCATTGGCAAGCAGCGTACACAAACTGAATAGTTCCCCTTGGTTAACCCTCTGTTCAGGCTCTGTAAAAAGGCACTATGACACCGGAAGAATACAAGCGAATCAAGGAAGCAGAAAAAGAGCATCTGCGCGCGCTCAAGAAATTGAAGTCGCAGTTGCGGACTGCACGGCAACAAAACAATGTTGCTGAGGCCATGAAGAAAATCGAAAATGCACCGGGTGACGATCTCACCCGGACGCATGAAGAAATGGTCGATCGCCTTGCTATGGATACGATTCGTGAAGAGGCGCGCCTTGAAATGGCGCTCTCTGAAACCGGTGAAGTTGATTCAGAACCCGCCACCGAAGGGATTGACGAAACGACTGCAGAAGAAAAGATTGTGCAGTCTGATGCGGAATTACAGAAGCTACGCGCCCAGGAACTGGTCCGCCAGATCAAGTTGCAGATGGGGCTAGCTGATGTTAAGAAAAAACAAAATGATGCCTCCTCAGTAAAGCATGAGACGCATGCTGCTGGTGAGGAGGATGAGGACGCCGGGATGGTTGAGGAAAAATCGACGGAGGCAGCACCGGAAAAGGAGTTGCCCGAGAAGACGATCGGTCGCATTCCACGGAAAAAGCTGTAACTTCACCGCGTAAGGAGAAGACAAAACCGTCCGAATCAGTTGCTCTTGAGGGCATGAACGACGCAGATATCAATTATACCAAAGAAGCATTCCTGAATCCCTGGAACCTGGGATTTTTGATTATGGCCATGCTTTCCGCTTTTTTCCTGAGCGGGATGCCTGGGACGGGTCCGTTATTCAATATCATCCTTATCCTTGCTGCCGCGTCCGAGTTGATGTATCTCGGTATTGTACCCCGGCAAGATCGGTTCAAAAAACTCATCCGGTCACAGCGTGCCCGCGAACGGTCCAAGCCACCCTCACAAAAAGAGATTTACGGCCGGCTCACAAAGTACAGCCAGCGCCGCTACGCCCGGTTGCGTAAAATTGAGAAAGATATCCAGAGCAATTACCGCAAGATGAGCTATGCCTCACAGGGGTTGCTGGAAAGCCATTTGAAAAAGATCAACGGCCTGATCGAGTCGTACATCAAGCTGCTGTATCAAAAAGAGCGGTACGAAGACTCGGTGCGCACAGGCGCTGAGAAAGAAATTGCGCGTGATATTGAGGAAGTGCGGTCTGAACTGGATGAGCAGTCACCGCGCGTTAAAGCAATCAAAAAGCGCCGGCTGCGTATCCTTGAGCAGCGCCTTGATCGATTCAAGAAAAGCAAAGAAAATCTTGAAATCATTGAAGAGCAACTGGCTACGATCGAAGATGTAATCAAATACATCCACGAACAGTCCCTCACGCTTCGCGATCCAGAGGCCATCACGTTCCAGCTGGATACCTTGCTGAATGAGGTAGAGGAAACGGAAGCGTCTGTTGAAGAGATAGAAGACGTCTTCCGCTCTCCGGCAGATATTCTTAGCGAAGTAGACACCTTCGACTTCGAAGATCCTACCGAAGACCCACTGGCGTCACGCTCGCGCCAGCGGGAAGACTAGGGCATATCCCCAAGCCACGCCTGTTTTATTTTACCAGCGTAAGCAGGCGAGTAGCTACAACAGCTTCATCTACCCGCAGACTGTAGAAATACGGGCCGCCCGGCAGATCTATGTCTGCATGAGCGGAGCCGTCCCATGTTGCAGTATGCGCGCCGGCAGGATAAACGCCGGATGCGAGTACCTGCACTTTGCGTCCTAGCAAGTCGAAAACAGCCAGTTCGACGTTACCGCTGCGCGACAGCGTGAACGGGATGGTTGTTTCACCTGATGTAGGGTTGGGGAAGTTTGCGCCCAGGTTATGCTGCTGTTCAGGTACTGCTGGATCTTCCGTTGCCGTAGATTTGGTTTCGACAAACCGGTGCAACTTGCCGTCGAAGCCGGCGATGAACAATTCTCCGTTTTCGCTTACGCCAAATGCCGGCACATTGAAGGTAGCCCGTACAATTTCTACGTTGGTTGTGTCATCTTCGGTAACAGTTAAGGCCCAAATACGGCCTGATACATAGTCTGCATAGATGTATTTGCCGCTTATTTCAGGGACGCGCGTGCCCCGGTAAACGTGGCCGCCTGTGACTGATATGCCTTCATTTCGGTTGTATTCCCAGACGGGCGTTGTGAGGCCTGTTGTTACGCAGTTGTTGCGGGGTTCGAAGCACAGGCTTGCCTCCATGACGTCCCATCCGTAGTGCTTGCCTTTTTCGATGAGATCAATTTCTTCGCGAGATCCCTGCCCAACATCGCCAGCCCAGATATCTCCTGTTTGCGGATCGATGCTGAAGCGCCATGGGTTGCGTAATCCATATGCAAAAATCTCTTCCCTAAAGTTTTCAACGTTACCTACAAATGGGTTGTCTGCCGGGATTGCGTACGGCTCATTCGCAGTGGAATTGTTCACGTCAATGCGCAAGATCGAGCCAAGCAGCGTCTTGGGGTCTTCTCCGTTTTCATCAGGGTCACCGCCATCACCTCCGTCTCCCAGGCCAATGTACAGAAAGCCATCAAGGGGGCTGAACGCAAGCTGTCCGCCATTATGGTTGCTGTACGGTTGCCCAATTTCCATGATGACAAGCTCACTGGATGGATCGGCAGCGTTTGGGTTGGCCGCATCAACGGTGAAGCGCGAAATGACAGATCGCCGCGGGCTGGACGTGGAGTAATAGACAAAAAAGTGTCCGTTGGTCTCATAATCAGGATGAAAAGCGAGCCCCAGTAAGCCTTCTTCGTTGCCGGTGTTCACGGTCAGGTCTAGAAAGGTGTTAGACGTGGAGGCATTCTGGTCATTGTCGAACACAATGATTTTGCCCGAATGCTGTTCTACAACAAACAGGCGATTTGAGCCATCGCCGGCGTGCTGTATATCCACCGGGCGCGAGAAAAACAGGTTGTCGAAAGCCGTTTCGAGTTCGAGGGCAATTTGCGCCTGTGCCGGTAGGAAAGCACATAAACCGAAAAAGAGCAGGAATACAGGCTTGATAAAACGCATGGGAATTCAGGCTGAATGGGAGAGGTTAAAGATGGACAACAGAAATACAGGGCCACCATTGATGGTGGCTGCGGTATGGGCCTTTACCGGTAATTTACATCCAAATTTGATGCCGAAGTAGGCGATTCAGGCGGACTGGATCCTGCAAGAGCAATCAGTCCGGAAACAGGGAGGCATCCATGCCCGGAATAATCTCCAATGCGTTTTTGTAATAGATGTGTTTAAGGGTTTCATCAGGCAAGTCGAGGCCATAGAGCCGCCAGTGGGCATGACGCTTCCGGTAATATTTGAAATATTCGTCGTCTGTTTCAAAGGTCCTGAAATAGACATGGTATTCCTCTGCTTTCCAGGAGTCTTTGCCCATCAACACGCGGTCCTGGTATTTGATCAGAAAGGCGCGGGCGTGCTTGGGTTGCCGGCCGAGTTCTGCCAGCACAGCGCCAACTTCGGTGTACATGTTGGGTATTTCATCCATCAACGCACCGAGCCGGTCGAGATCGTTGCCCAGCCAGCCGAGGTGCGCATTGATAAAAATGGTATTGGAATGTTTGCGAAAGACATTGTGTTGCTCAGCCATCTGGACTTCCCAGGTCGGGAACGACTCTGGCGGTCGCTTTCGTCGGGGAAACATCTTCAGTTCAAGCCAGCGCTCGTTGTTTTTGTCATGCGGCTCATAGAAAGGAGACGGTTCTCCGGTATGGATTAGCACAGGAATACCAAGCTCGCCACATTTGGCCCAAACATGATCCATTTGGGGGTCATTTGTCCGGAATCGCTCTCCGTTGGCATAGCGCGTAAACATTCCAAGGTTTTTGAATATCTTCAGGCCCTGCGCACCATTTTTGACGTCTTCCTCCAGTTGCGCTGCTGCTTTGAGGCCAAAGTCAGGGTCGTCAATATTGTCAAAGTTGATATTGGCAAACTGGATGAATCTTCCCGGAGAACGGCCGTTCATGTTTTGTACAGCAGCTTTTAGCATTTCACCGCTTCGTCCACTCAGGTTTACAGCCACAGCCATATTGAGGCCATCCATTTCGCTGATCAACGCTGCAACATCTGCGTCGTCCATATCCGGTGCGCCCCAGTGGTGGCTGTGCACATCTACAAAAGGATACTTTGACTTTGTGATGGGGTTTTCAGGGACAACTAGAGTAGAGCGGGGCTCGTATTCATCTACCGTCATGGTCTGCGCTGCCACAGGCAGGATGAACAGAATTGAGAGACAGAAGCCCAAAACGTATTTCATGGCGGAGTTTGTATGCAGCATTGCGGTGCGTATTAATAAGGCAATTGAACAGCGCATTCCCCAAAAGGTAAGGAAAAGATTACATTTCAAATGGCCAGATTATCTGGCGTAATCTTGTATACTGATCCGGGCTTCAATATTTGTTTAGATAAACAGTTTGTGGTGGCGTTTGTGTACCGTGTGAAGCCAATTGAATTACTGTCGAGTGGGGCTTGGGTTCTTTTTTAGCCTTTATTTTTCGCAGCCCTGCAGCACAAGAAAGTACACACCAATCCGGTTTCAGTAGTATTTGCTGAGAGATTAGATGCCCGACGCGATGAGCAGTTCGATATCGCGGTGGGGCATGCCGAACATGGTTGACAACGTCTTTTTTGTGATGTGCCGGCGGTAGGCATAGGTACCATTGCGCAAACCAACATTTCGCCAGAGGGCTTCATTCATGTTGCCCACCTCGCCAATTTGTAGCAGGTAAGGTACGAGCACATTTGTTAGCGCGTAGGTTGCCGTGCGTGCTGCGTTGGATGGCATGTTGGGGACGCAGTAATGAATTACGTCGTACTGCCGGAAGATAGGTGAAGAGTGGGTTGTAGGCCGGCTTGTTTCTATGCATCCTCCCTGATCGATCACAACGTCTACAATCACCGATCCCGGTCGCATGGTTGAAACCATGTCTTCTGTGACAAGCATGGGTGCGCGATGCCCTGATGACATGGCTGCCCCAATGACGACATCAGCTGAACGCACCGATTCGCGGACGTAGTGTTCTGAAGCCATAGCCGTGAAAATACGGCGATTGAGCAGGTGCTCCATCGAGCGCAGGGCTGTAAGGTCGTTGTCGAGGACAATCACGTGCGCCCCATACCCGAGTGCGGCACGCGCTGCCCATTCTCCGATCACGCTTGCCCCAAGAATCAAGACAGTTGAAGGGGGCACCCCTGAAATCCCGCCAAGCATTACGCCTTGTCCGCCTTCATCACTCTCCAGATACCGCGCTGCAATCTGAACTGAAAGCGCGCCCATAATCTCGTGCATGGTGCGCACGATCGGGAAAGTATTGTCGGCATCACGGATAAACTCAAAACCAATCCCTGTAATGCTGAGTGAAGTCAGTTTACTGAGGATATCAGCCGTGGCGCTTCCGAGGTGCAGGGCAGAGAACAGGATCTGCTTTTCTTGCAGGAGGTCCAGTTCGGTGACGCTGGGAGGGCCAACTTTGACAATCAGGTTGCAGGTGCTGAATAGATCTTCAGGATTTTCGACAATGGTAGCACCGGCGTCAGCATACTCCTTGTTTTTGAAGTGCGCCAGGGAGCCGGCGCCTTTTTCGAGGTAAACCTGGTGGCCATTTGCCGCGAGCGTCTGTACCCCACCGGGCGTTAGGGCTACCCGCCGTTCTTCGTTTGAAATTTCACGCGGTATACCAATGCGCATAGACGTGTGTTGGGACCGAATGGCAACCATTCGTTCCTGGGGGCGCATTGCTCCTTCTACCTGTGTAAATCCCTTGATTGAGGGAGTCTCCATACAAAATCGGAAATGAAGTACAAAACCATCAGCCCTGTAATATACGAGGTTTTAAGCTGGATGACACTTTTTCTGATTGCATAGCAGGTCCAGAATGATTTAGAAATAGCTAAGAGACCAAGAATTCCTTGTTAGGCTGGTTAACCTTTGCTGATTCCAATCCGATACTAGCGCAGAGCGCACACCTCACTACAGGCCATTTTGGCCGTAAAACCTTCGGTTGTGTGCGTCCAGCAGGGCCAATTGCTGCTCGCCGGGGATATAAATGTAGTGCAAATGGTGTTTTGACCACCCGCATACGGTATAGCACTACCTTTTACGTCATCCGGGGAAAATACCATTAATTGTCGCGTTTTGCGCCCCTTTGCGCAGCACCTGCCCTGAGAAGCAAGCAGTGTTAGACCAACCCCGCTAGAAGCACATGGAATCGTCGGTTACGCAGTTGAAAAAAGAAGAGTTGGTAGCCAATCTTCGGGAAAGTCCGGGATTTGCCAACGGCATCACAGATTTGCGTGGTGCAGATTTGTCACACGAGGACCTGAGCGGGATAAACTTATCCGGGATAGATTTATCAGGTGCTGATTTGCAGGGGGCCAATCTTGCCCTTGCCCGCCTATTCAAAACAAACTTGAGTGGCGCAAACCTGGTGAATGCCAACCTGGAGTCTAGTGAACTCACCGGAGCCAATTTATCAGGTGCCAATCTGGAAGAAGCGAACCTGAAACGCGCCGGACTGGGCATGGCCCAGTTGAAGAAAGCCCGTTTGTTTAAAACCAATCTCACGGCGGCAACACTTACCAAATCAGATCTCGGCGAAGCTGATTTGCGATGTGCAATTCTTGACTCTGCGCGGATTCGGGAAGCTTCTCTGGAGAAAGCGGACCTGACCAATGCCAATCTTCAACATGCAGACATTTCCAAGTGTCGCGTGCATAAAGCAGCATTTACGGGTGCAGATTTGCGCGATGCAAACCTGAATGGCATTACAGAATTCAGTTCAGCTGATTGGGTTGGGACGGACATGCGGGGTGTTGACTTTGCCGGCGCCTACCTGTTGCGCCGTTTTGCTATGGATCAAAACTATATCAAGGAGTTTCGCGAAAGCAGCAAATTCTCAGCTTATGTGTACTACGTTTGGTGGTTTACAAGTGATTGCGGACGCAGTGTAGGCCGTTGGTTGGCCATTATTGGTGTGCTGGCGCTGATCTTTGCCGGCCTCTACACGCAGGTGGAACTGAGTTATGGTATGCATGAGGACTCGTGGTTCATGCCCATCTACTTCAGCATCGTTACGATGACAACGTTGGGCTATGGAGATGTCTTACCCGTTTCAACTGCTGCCCAAATAGTCTCGATGGTACAGGTGCTCATCAGCTATATCATGCTGGGTGGCCTGCTTTCTATTTTTAGTAACAAACTGGCCCGCCGCGCCGAATAACCCTGCTTGCCATGTTAAGATTTCTCAGACGACAAAAACGTGATCCGAAAGAGGTTATTCGGGAATTATTTGGAGACGCCGAGTTGCCCAGCTTTCCTTCAGCTGTAATGGAAGTGCTGAGTTTGTTGCGGAGCCCAGACTCAAAAATTGCCGAAATTGAGTTCAAGGTAGAGCGTGATCCCGGATTGAGTGTAAAAGTACTTCGGACGGTCAATTCTGCTGCCTTTGGGTTGTCGAAACGCGTGGGGCACGTAGGGCATGCTGTTAGCTTGCTTGGTCGGTCTCGGCTCGAATCTATTGTGCTTTCCGTTGCTGTAAGCGCCGTTTTCCCCCAAAAGGGTGAGTCTGGATTTGATTATGCATCGTTTTGGGCTACAGCAGCGCGGCGCGCTTGTCTGGCGAAGCTGCTGGCAAACCGGATGCACCCGATTACGGAGATCGAGGCTTTTACTGCCGGCTTGCTGCAAGATATGGGTATTCCGCTGCTGGCTATGCAAAAGAGTAAAGAGTACCTCAAAATTTATGCATCCTGGCAGAGTGATCCGCTCAGTTCCCTCGAAGAACTTGAGCATGATGCGTTAGGCTATGACCATACGCAGGTTGGGGCGATTGTGGCAGAAACCTGGGGGCTCCCACAATACCTGATCGATGCCATATCTGGCCACCATACCTGGGGCGGTGAGCATCATGTAGAAGAAGCTGTCCAGCTTGTATCCCTGATTCGGGATAGTGAGGTAGATGATGGCTCTAACAAACTGATTGAAGTTGGCATGAGTCAGTTTGGCGTCGATGAGACGGTATTGCGCGACCTCGTAGAAAAAGCCATCGAGGACGCTAATGATTACTACGCCATGTTAAATCAATAGCAAGTGCGGTTAAAACGGCATGCGTATCAGCGCTGCCTTTTTGTCGAGCCGCGCAGACTTTACGATGGTCTGATCTGAATCCAGGATCTCTGTCCAGGCGAGTACAATGTTGGAATCATCTGCAATTACCTGTGGGAATCCGCTTTGCCGGCTGGCTTTGGAGGCAGCAATCGTCACGGGCGCAAACCTGATAACATTTTCCGGTGTAGTCCAGGATACCATTTGCAATTTAATATCTGCCCCTCCATTGGAAGTCGGTTGAAGCCAGGTAACTACCGCGCTATTTTCATCAAGCAAAGCAACACCTACACGTCCGGCTGGCCGCGCGTCTGTAATCATCAGGGGCGCACCGAAGGTTTTTCCGTTGTTATCTGAAACAGCAAATTGTACGCGGGGTGTGTCCTGCGCTGCTGTAAACCACGTTATTGCCACCACATCATCAACCGCATCCAGCGCCGGCCCATTCACCGGACAGCCCGCAATTTGCCACCCATCCGGGTGTACAACTTCCGGAGCGCTCCAGGCGCCATCTGTATACCTTACTACAGCAATATCTCGAATTTCCGTTGCTGAGCGATCCCGGTAGGCGACCAGTGCAGAAGCCGGCCCCGTACGCACGGCTGCGGTCTGGCAACAGTCGCATACGCGGTCATCAAGTTCAAACTCTTTTGTTAACGTACCCGTAGCATCAAACACAGCACTGCGGAGCGTCATGGCACGCTTGGAGGGATCGCCATGATGTCCGCCGGCGGTAAAACGGCCATCCAGCCAAATGGCTTTGAACGTATCGGTCCCCCAGGGAAGCAACGAGACAAAGCCGTGCTCTGCCTGCACGCCATCAGTGTGAGGCATAAACCCTTTGGTCCAGGTGCCTCCACCATCGCGGGTAACGGTAAGGCGGACATCGTATGTGTACGTCCCGCCGGCGCTTTTTGTGAGGTAGCTTGCCGCTTTATGCTGCGGGGAATGTGCAGCCAGGGTGGGGAAATCGGCCCAATTAATAAACCAGTTTTTGCCTTCTGCTACAGCGCTGGCCGGTGACCAGCCTTCGTTAAGAAACGACGAGGTATGCAACGTTGCTGATCCGTTTGCGTTACGTGTCGTCCAACTCAAGAAAAGCTGACCGCTGCTACCTTTAACCAATTCTGGTGTAAGGCTGGCAGTATCTGCCGGCGTTTCCAAAAAGACAATGCCTTCGGCCGTCTGCGGTAAATCCTGTGCTACAGATTCGCAACCGGCAAAGGCTAGGACAAGCATAAACATGCCGGCGATTTGCTGAAAAGTAATCTTCATATAAAAGCAGGGTAACAGCAGGATTATATAGAAATCCGTTTTTGGAGACTTTGTAAAAGCGATACAGGGGCCGCGATACCTTGTGGCCGTAGATTTAATGTCTTTTTCATTGACAGATGCGGTACAAAGTTTCCTACATCAACCTTTTTTAGGTATTCTGCTCGTTACGTTCGCATACTTAGACGGCTACGCTTTTGTCGAGTAGCATCCCATGGGGAAACCATCCTGCAACAGGCCTGATGCATATCATGAAAGGCTCGATGCAGTTAAGGATAGAAACACATAGAGAAGTAGTAAAACATGGAGGTAATTTGACATTATGGCGCGTTATAAGGGAACGATAGGTATTTTAACCGGAGGGGGCGACGTGCCCGGACTGAACCCGGCCATTCGGGGTGTTACCATTCGAGCCATCCAGGAAGGATACCGTGTTATTGGTATCCGGCGTGGTTGGGCTGGTCTGGTAGATTTTGTGCCGGATAAAGAGGCGGATAACAGCAGCAACATTGTTGAGCTTACAGTCGAAAATGTAAACCGTGCGGGTAGGACAGGTGGTACATTCCTGCATTCCTCACGTACGCGACCCAGTACATTGCCCAAAGACGTCGTACCACCGCATTTGCAAGACAAGTATACAGATGAGGTGAATGATGTCACCGAAGATGTAATCAAAAACCTGGAGTTTCTGGGTATTGATTATCTGATTCCTATCGGTGGAGATGATACCCTCAGCTATGGATACCGGCTGCATGAGCAAGGCGTAAAAGTTGTTGCCATCCCTAAGACGATGGACAACGATGTGCCTGGCACTGATTACTGCATCGGATTTGGCACCTGTGTGACCCGTACGATTGAGCTGACCCATCAGCTCAGAACTTCAGCCGGCTCACATGAAAGATTCCTCGTCATCGAAGTCTTTGGTCGCTATGCAGGGTTTACTGCTGTGCTGCCAACCATGGCCGGTGCTGCTGATCGCTGCGTGATTCCTGAATATCCGGTGGATATGGAGCACCTGACCGAATTGATGGTCTACGATCGCAAGCGTAATCCGAGCAACTACTCCGTTGTGTTGGTTTCGGAAGGCGCGAAGCTTCTAGGCGAAGAAAGCATGTCGTTCCTTGGCGATGAAGCTGACCAGTTCGGACACAAAAAACTGGGTGGGATTGGTGACAAGGTTGCGGCTGCACTCAAAGAGTACTCACCGAAATACAACAACGGCCGGAGCATCAACGTTGTGAACCAGCGCCTGGGGTATATGGTGCGTTGTGGTGATCCGGATGCATTGGATTCCATTGTGCCCATGGCCTATGGTACGTTGGCGCTCGAACTGGTGCAGAAAGGTACGTCGGGCCGGCTTGTGTGTGTACGCAACGGGGTGTATGACAATGTGCCCATCGACGTAATCATTGGTACGAAAAAAGTGGTAGATATCGAGAAGTACTACCATCCCGATCGTCTGCGCCCGCGTTACCGCTCCTTCGACAGAAGCCCGGTCTTCCTCATGTCCGGCGCTATTTGATCGTAGTTGCAGATTATGCGTTACAGGTTGTGGCCGGTTTTGCTGTATAGCAGCGCCGGCTGCAACCCGTAACCTGAATGCAAATACCCATGGAATTACCCTTCGACGTTGAGGCTGCTGAAAAGGCGCTCACGTCAGCAGACCCTCTGATGGGAGAAGTGATTGCAACGTATGGCCCGTGTGCGATGACAATTACACCATTTCAGAGTCCTTTTGAGTCGCTCTTCCGCACCATCATTTATCAGCAACTTTCTACGGTATCTGCCAATGCAATTTATGGGCGCGTATTGGCCCTTTTTGAAGGCAAGGTCCCAACACCAGAAGCAACGCTGGATATGGCCGCAGATGCTTTTCGTGAGGTCGGGATGTCGAGGCAAAAAATCAAATACGCGCAAGATCTAGCGCAGAAAACGCTCGAAGGCACCGTGCCTGAAATGACGGCCCTTGCGCACCTGTC
>JBCCIM010000172.1 GCA_039111535.1 Bacteroidota bacterium
CAGAAGTTTTCATTGCCTGAAGGAAGAAATCCACTCAGCGAGCGAAGAGCGAGAGCATGAAACGTGAATTCGAGGTTGTTATCATCAACATCAACAGTAATCGTTACAGGGGTGTCGCGTGTGGGCGCTTGATCAACATCAGGTTCGCCGCCATCCAGGGCAAAGCGGGGCGGGGCATCGAGTGTAACGGTGAAATTGACAAATGCAGACCCTCCTCTGCCGTCATCAGCACCTACGCGAAAACTGAGTTGTCCGAGTACGGGCGGGAAGCTTACAACAAGCACGCTGTCATCGACCAGGCGCGGATTGAACAACATGCCTGGGTCGGGTATCGAAAAAATGAGGAGATCCCCATCGCTGTCTACAAACAGTTCGTTCAAATTTAAAACGAGCTCCGGGAAAATGAGGTTGTCAGCAGCAGGGGCAACAAGCAGTGTATCGAGCCGGCCGCCTACAATTGAAAATGGGGAAGCATTTAATGCCTGAAAGATGCCTTGCTCGTTGGAAAACTGCGTAGTATTACCACGAATTGCAGCAACCCGATAGTACAGTTCGCGTGCGCTACCGATACGATCGTCAATATAGCCTGGACCTGTCAGGCCGGAACGGATCACAATATCAGCACCCGGCTCAAGGGACCGATAGACGTCGTAAGACGAGGCGCCTGGAACGGCATCCCAGGAGAGTGTCACCACGTTGTCCGGTTCATTCAGGACGGCATTGAGTTGGAAGCTCGCCAGGCCCACAACATAAGACTGCTGCGTGGACGTTGTGGTATTGTTGTTTTTGTCTTGCGCCCTGATTTTAAACGTAATGGTTGTGCCCGCATCTTGTCCGGAAAAGACCGCGGTATAGGTGTTGTTGCCACTCAACTGCATGGGGATGTCGTTGCCCACATTCAGTTCAACAATGGATACTGAGGTGATTGCAGAATCAGCTAAAACGGTGGCCGACACGTTCACGATTTGTTGATGTGTCGGTGATGCTGGGCTCAGTTCAATATTGCTGATAACGGGTGAGGATTGGGCATACGCATTGGATAGCGGGACCAGCACCAGCAGGATTAGGACTGAAAACGTTATGTGGCAAGCGAGACGCAACGTGTTGGTTGTTTATTGGGGGTTAGTTGGTGGGAGAGGAAGCGGGTCATCTGCGGCTGTGAGGGCGCGGACCCCGAGATAGGTGCCGGCAAAGCCGCCGGCGATGACGCCACGCCATAGCCACCGTTGGTGCCATTTGGGGCGCAACTCATTTACCCACTGCTGGAACTGCGGGTCATCTGTAATGGTGCGCGATTTAAAGCGATTGTTTGTTTTAATGAGATCCTTTACATAGCTAAACGCCGTGACCGAGTCGCGTTTTGCCAGATGCGAGAGCGACAACAGGCGATACATCTCAACCCGGTCATCTTTTTCAACCTCTTTACTTTCCAGGCATGGGTCGAGCAAC
The DNA here is from genome assembly GCA_039111535.1 of Bacteroidota bacterium. Taxonomy (NCBI): domain Bacteria; kingdom Pseudomonadati; phylum Bacteroidota; species Bacteroidota bacterium. The sequence goes on from JBCCIM010000172.1 coordinate 1,450, forward strand.
CGGATTACATCATCCGCTCGTCCAATTTCGAAATTGTCCGCAGCATTGTCGATTTGCGCCTTGCAGTTGGTTTGGGCAAAAGCAGGTGGTGCCAGCACCCCGAGCAGCAAAACCGGGAGCCAGCAGTAGGTGAAGGCTATACGGATCGATTGTGTCATTTTACGGGCAGGGTTTCTGGTACTGGTCTATGTCAAAATCATTACCAATGTAGGTTTCCCATTCTTGGGGTGTAAGTTGCCCACCGGGCAAAACCTGACATATTCTGTCGACTAACTCGTTTGACGTAGTGATCCAGATGCGTACGGTACCATCTCCACTCCCCGAAGCAACACGCTGGTTGTTCGGGTGAATGTCTACTGACCAGACCCAAAAGTCGTGGTCCTGCAAGATCAGCGGTCGTCTTTCGATGGTGCGCGTTGACCGGATATGGATGCTTTTGTCGGATGAAGCCGAGGCCAGCAGGGCGCCATTCCTGCTATAAGACAGGTCGTTAACCGGGCCGAGATGCCCGAGTAATTCCTCTAGTTGCGTAATGCGATTGCTGTCTTGGGAGACTTGCCAGAGGAGCACCCGGTAGTCTTCGCCACCGGTTGCAAACGTTCTACTATTTGGGGCAAATGCGATGGTGTTTATACCTTGCTGGCCGCCTTCTACAACCGTAGGGGTTTCGCTTATGGTGGCCCAGTTTTCCCAGAGGTACAATTTGCCGGCACGGTCAGCAGCGACCAGATACGGCTGCGTCGGGCTGGCCGCGAGGGTTCTGAAAACAGGGTCCGGGTGGATAAAGGATTCGATGTCACCATCTGCACTATCCAATGTCCATCGGTACAGCCAACCTTCCCGCGAAATTAGCGCGAGCACTTCGCCCTTTGGGTCAAAGGCAACATCTTGTGCTACCAGCGGTAACGCCTTGTAAACCGACTGTGAGGGGCCGGCTTCTGTGAACGCCCACAATTGCAGCCCTCCATTAGCATCACACACCGCCAATAAGTCATTGTTCGGGCTGAAAACAAGGCAACGCGGATTGATACGGGCGTCATTAAGGTTAAATGTAGTATTTGTCTCTAGATTGCGAACCCGCACAAAATCATTGTTCGCTCCGGATACCAGCCAGCGCCCATCAGGGCTGTATGCCACGTGCCGTACTTGCCCACGGGCCTGGTGATCAAAGTAAGTTTGTGGACCACCTAATTGTGACGTACTATCGGGGCTCAGGGCATTCAGTGAGGTACGTAGTGCTTCGTACACCTGGCCTTCAAACTGGTTGTTGCCTTCTCGATCAAATACATGGGCCTGTTTGGCAAGCAGCGCGGCAAGGGACGCCCTGCCCAGGCTTAGTTGCCGCCGGGACATATCCGCAATGGCCAGTGCGAGGGCTTGATTAAGTTTTTCAATGGCCCCCTCGCGATCCGAGTCTGCTTGTACAGCTCTTCGCCTGGCTTGTGTTGCGTATCGATCAGCTTCCACACGCAACGTCTCTGCTCTTGTCAATTCGGCTTCGGCAAATTTCAGTTGCATGTTTGCCGAGTCAATGCGCGTGTTAAGCGCATAAAGTTCTGTAAGCGCGCTATCTTCTCTGGCTTGCGCTGAAGCAATAACTGCATCTGCTTTGATTTGTGCAGAATCAGCAATGACTTTCAGTGAATCGATAATAGCGATGGCTCTGGTTAGCTTCCCCTCGGTAACTTCCTCGAGTGAGTCCGCCAGGGCTATCGTGTTTCTCCGTTCTTCGTCTGCTTTTTCTACAGCCTGGATTGCATTATACCAGATGATGGCTGCTGGCACGAGCAATAATACTAAAAACATAAGGAAGCGACGGTACCGCCGGGCAAGTCCCCGTTCCCTTTGAATGGTACGGGCATCCAGTGCTTTCCTGCTATTGCTTACGTATTCTTTGACAAGGTCAGATACGTCAAGAGAAGCTGTTTCGGGGCGATCCAGCCAGCGCTCTGCGCGTTCCAGGTCGTATTCGTTGAGCAATGCCGCCGGCTCCTGTCCCGTCTCTGTCCACTCGTCTGCTTTTCGCTCCAGCAGGTTGTAAATCTCCCGTGTGCCGGCATTTTTCTCAAGCCAGTTTTTGTTCGATTCCAGGATGGGCTCAACAAACCGGTCGTGTGTCAGCTCATACCACCGGCTGCCGCCGCGCCATTCGCCACGGATGATGTGGCGATCTTCCAGAATATCAACAGCTGCATTGGTGATGTCGCCGGTTTCTGTGAGTCCCCGATACACGGTGCCACGGGTGCCGGCAGGAGTGAGTAGCGTGCGCTCGAAAAATCTACGCAGCGTACTCTCCGGAATACCGGAGCCGGCTACCGTTTTGAGGATCGTGGCTTCGTAAAATGCACCGAGGGCCTCATTGACGTCGCCAAACCGGGATACATGGCTGTCGGTAATTTCTGTAATGTCGTCTGGCAGGTCGTTCCACAGGTTCTCACAGACCACCTGGAGTTGCACTGGCTCTACGTACTCTCCTTTGAGGGAGACCACGTCGCCGTACTCAGTTTCAACATTGATTTTGAGCAGTTCACCGACCAGCCGCTCTGCCACGCCTTCTGCGAAGGAGCGCGAGGTGCCCACAAGCGGTTTCTTGACGGCTTCCAGGGCTGCGCGTTGTTGCAATCGCATCAGGCGCAGCCGGCTCCGTAACTGGTTTGGGAGGTCCGGCAGGTAAGGATCCAGTTGTGCAATAAAGTCTTCCCGAATGATAAACAGCACCCGCAGCAACGGATCGCCAACTGATGTTTTGGGCAGATGTTGTGGATATGCTGCTTCAAGTAACATCCGGTTGAGCTTTTGCAGCGCGGTACCCCGCGGGTTGCTCAGAATCAGGTTCTCAACAGCTGGAGAGAATGCCAGTGCTTTGACCGGCATGCCCGTTGCAAAATTGTTCGCCCGAATCAGCCGGTGGAGATGTGAGGCTGCCTCGGTGTCTGGCAATTTGTCAAGCAGTACTTCCGTGTTTGCAACCAGGCTGGCTTCTGCTGTCTGGTCTGCCCTGAAGAGGCCCTGTCGGCGGATCAGGCGGTTTAGCTCGTTGGCAAAGTCAGCAATGGTAGGCATATCGTCCGCTTCGAGCCGGCGCTGCATGCTGCTCGAAAAGAACGGCCGCAGGTATGCTGAAAGCGGATTGTCGGTGTTATGAAGCGTTTGCCAGAGACCACGTGGGTCGGTGAGGCTTTCTGCCTGCAAAAAGACGGGGCCACCTTCGAGTGCCTCAACCACCTGATTGAAAAAGCCTTTGCGGTCCCGCCAGCGGTCGGGGTACGCGGTGAACAACTCTTCAAACTGGTCAAACACAATAATCCGTGGTGCCGGCAAGCCTGTGGAGTCGAGTGGATGGGACCGGGCGCTGAGGTAGCTGCCGATACTTTCATCTGTCAACTGCGTAAGGTCTGTGTCTTTGTCCGACCAACTGATCAGGGTGTTGAGGACAAACGGATTTGGCACCTCGTCGGGCGGGATACTTTCGGGGATGAGGCCACGCACCCGGGCTACAGGGAGGACTTCAAACTCACGCTCAACCAGCATTGGAAAAAGCTTGGCGTTGAGGAGTGAAGTTTTGCCGGCGCCAGATTGCGCATAGAGCAGCGACATCCGGTTGGCAATGACCAGCGAAAGCAATTCATTGGCTTCCTGGTCTCGGCCAAAGAAACGCTTCTGGTCCTTTTGCTCAAACGGCTGTGGACCAACGTAAGGGTTTTCTATGTGTGGGCCGGCACCCATTTAGCCTTTGTCCGAAAATGCTTGCCAGCGGACGCGGAGTTCTTCAACAAAATCACGGGCAGTACCCCAATGGATGCGAATGTCAATTTTGTCGAAGTACATGTTGCGGTACTTCTGAATGAGCCGCTGGGTTGATTCCGGTGCATCCGGTGGCAGTTGTACGGCTACGCTGATGCGGCGTAATGCGGATTCCGTTGCATTTACGAGCCCGCGAAAGAGTACGCGGAAAGTCCAGTCTTCGAGGCTGTATCCGATGAACAGCAGGGAGGAGCCAGCCATCGCACGCTGAATCAGGTGCGGCAACAGGTTCTGGTCCCGAGAAATATTGATCAGAAAGTCCAGGTAATCATCGTCGGTGAGGACAAGCGACTCGGGCACTTCGTCGAGGCCGTGCAGGTGAAAGACCAGCGGATTGCTGGCGTCGGGTTCGAAGCCGGCATCGTCGAAAATCGATGGGTTATGTTTAATGGTTTCATTCCATCGGCAGTATTCGCGGTTCGGCTTCTTGCCGGCATCTGCGAGGGCCTGCGCCATGAAGTTGTCGTAATTTGTAGTCAGGTATACAGGAAGCGGCAAGCCGGCGAGGATGCTGTGCGGTTCGTCGTCGTCCTGGAAGTTTGGTTTTTTTCCATCACTGAAGAAGTCTTTAATCAATTCCTCCTTCGGGTACATCGAATCGTATTGTACAGAAAGGTACTGGGCGACGCGTGGGAGATCATATACGTCCTCCATCGGGTAGTCGTATTCTTTCGCCCAGGCTTTTGCTATATCGCTACCCAGGGGTAAGATACCATAACATGCGCCGGCGCCGAGGAAGGGCGTACATTTTCCGTCCCTGATCCTGCGCAGCAACAATTCCCACTCTCGATCTTCCAGTATCTGGTTACTTTGGTCCGTAATGTTTGGCATCTATGGTTTATAATTCGGGGAGCAGGTGAGGCATAAGAAGGAATGTGTGCATCTAACAGCTAACTTATCTGGATGCTGCGGCTACACAAGGTGGTCCATATCGTTATGCGAAACCGTACTTGATTAAGCGTCAGTATACGCAAAAAAAGGCATTATTTTATCATCCGGGAAGGTGTGCAGAGGGCATTAATCTGCTTGTCCATCGTTCTCAAGCCAGGCTTGAATTTCCAGTGCGCGGCGGTCTGTTGTCTTTTCATTGGCTTCAAACGAAGCGAGGGCCTTCTTTAGCAAGGTTGTTGATTTTTCTGGTGCGCCCTGGATTTGCGCGAGGCGGCCTAGCGCACCCTGAACTTCTGCAATGAGCAGGTCATCTTCACCCAAAAAATTCATCCTCAAGTCGAGGGCTTCCTGAAGCATCTGTTCTGCTTCCGTTGTTTGTCTTGTTTCAGTGAGCACGCGGCCCAGCCCGGTAAGGGCAAATGCCATGACAATAGGTGGTTTTTCCTGTTGCCGCCAGAAGGCGAGTGCTTCGCGGTACACCGCAGCTGCTTCTGTGTATCGCTGCTGTAGTTGGTACACGCTGGCGAGGTTGCTTTTTGAGACAGCTACTTGCTGGTGATTGTCACCAAACAATTCGGTACGGATGGCGAGGGCTTTTAGCTGGAGTGCTTCGGCTTCGTCTAGCCGGCCTTTTTCGCGCATTACTGCCCCCAGGCTACTCGTGGTAGACGCCACGTATCGGTGTTTTTCGCCCAGCAGCCGGGTATTGGTTTCAAGGATCTGTTTATAGAGTGGTTCAGCTGCATCGATCTCCCCTTTGCGGAAGAGCAGTGTAGCCAGGTTGTTCATGCTTTGCATGGTTTCTGGATGCGATTCTCCATACAAACCGCGTCGGATAGCGAGGGATTCGCGCACTTTGGGTTCGCCGGTTGCATAATCACCGATGGTCCACAACAAGCCACCATAATTGTTGAGTGTGGCGGCAAGGTCGGGATGGTCGGCGCCGAGATACATACGCTGGATGTCTTCAGCGCGATTATAAGCTGCAATGGCGTCGTCGTAGCGCCCAAGATTATAATAAGCCCAGCCGAGGCTGTTGATGCTCCAACCCAACTCGGGGTCGTCTTTCTCGAGTAGTTTTTCATTCATTGCAACAGCCTGCTCGTAGAGTGGGACTGCTGTTTGATAGTTGCCCATCGAGCGCTGGGTGCTGGCCATGTTCAATATCGTTGCTGCTATTTCGGGGTGCTCATCGCCATACAGTTTTTTCTGAATAGCAAGGGTAAGCTGCTCGAGCGAATCGGCTGTAGGAAAATCGCTCAGCGAATGTCGAATACCTGCCAGGTCTTTCAACAATAGTGCTTCATCCGCTGAGCCGGCACCCTGCGTACCACGAGTGAAGGTAAGGGCCTCTGTATAGCTCTTCTCTGCGCGTGGGTATAAGCCGAGGCTGTTGTAGGCGTCGCCAATTACCTTCAGGAGGGATGCCTGTACCGCCGGCTGGTCAGCTAATTCCTCTGCAATGCGTGTGGCGCCGGCATCGAGCATGTGCCGCGCGTTCATTGTGTCGCCTTTTGCCACAAGCGGATTGGACGCTTCAAAAAGGCTTTTGAGAAATTCTGCCGTCTGTGCAGCATTGGATGCTTCCATTTCTGCAACAGTGCGTGCTTCACCGAGGCGAATGGTGTAAACGGTAGCAATGGTTCCCATGACAAGTAACGCGAGCAACGTTGCCCATACGCCGGCTTTATGTCGGCCATAAAACTTGCTTACGCGATAGGAAACGGCGTCTGGTCTTGCGGTGACAGGCAACCCGTTGAGATGCCGAACAATATCTTGCCTGAGTTCTTCTGCTGCGCCAAAGCGTCGTGCAGGCTCTTTCTGTAAAGCTTTCAGGCAAATGGTATCGAGGTCGCCGCGCAGGCTCTTTTGTGCTTTTTCCGGCGTGATCGCGTGGGTTTCTTCAAAACGTTCGTTGTTGCGCACCGACACGCTTGGTTTTGCTGGCTCCTGGGTGGTAATAATGGCCTCCACTTCAGCGGGGGAGTGGCTGGTCAGTTTCAGGGGGCGCAGGCCAGTTAGCAATTCGTACAGGATTACGCCAAGGGCATAAACGTCGGTTTGTGTTGTTATGGGCTGATTGGTCACTTGCTCCGGCGCAGCATATTCCGGTGTCAGGACCCGTTGGCCTACCTGGGTAAGGACTGTTGGTGCCGGCGTATCTGTATCATCTGCAGTAAGCATACGCGCAATCCCGAAGTCAAGGAGTTTTACCCGGCCATCGCGACTGATTAGAATATTGCCGGGTTTGAGGTCCCGGTGGACAATCAGGTTGTTGTGTGCGTATTGCACGGTCTGGCATACCTGCTGGAAGAGCGCAAGCCGCTCTGGAAGACTGAGTTTTTTTGCGTTGCAATAGGGGATAAGTGGAATGCCTTCCACGTACTCCATGGCAAAATAGGGTTGTCCTTCTTCCGTCATGCCGCCATCCAACAAACGTGCGATGTTGGGGTGATCGAGGCGCGCAAGAATCTGTCTTTCTGCCAAAAAACGGCGAACGATTTGTTCGGAGTCCATGCCACGCTTGATGAGCTTTAAGGCAACCTGTTGCTCAAACTGCCCATCTGCGCGTTCAGCAAGGTACACGATGCCCATGCCGCCCTGGCCCAGTTTCTTGATCAGCCGGTACGGACCAAAAAGCTGGCTTTCAAGCCTGGCCTCGCTCATCATCTGATCAGAAACGGTAACCGCATCGAGTGCCTGCCCGTCGATGAGGCTGTTGATTTGTTGGTCGGAGGCCAGCAAAGAGGCTACTTCGTTATACAGGGCAACGTCGTCTTTACAGGCTGCTTTAAGGAAAGTGATGCGTTTGGGTGGGTCCTGTTCAAGCGCTGAATCAAACAGGGCCTGGATTTGTGACCATCGTTCCGGGTTCATGGGCTATGGCACGCTAGCTGGTTAAAGGGCACTTTTGGGAAAGGCACCTGTTATATGAGAACGGGAGGGTTTATGTATGGACGCAGGAAAAAGACTGAAAAGTGATCACGCCGGCGTAATTTTCTACAAATGAGCCGTTCAGGATGCGTCAGCTTTCAATTCACGATTCAGCCACGCGCGGGCAAAGCGCCAATCTCTGCGCACGGTGGGCACAGATAGACTGAGGATTTCTGCAACCTCTTCGTGTGTCAAACCACCAAAGTATCTCAGTTCAACCACTTTGGCCTGGCGTTCATTTAGTCTTTCCAGTTGTTGAAGGGCTTCATCCAGCGCAAGCAAATGTTCAGATCGCGCTTCTTTGATGACAAAGTCTTCAAGGAAGGTTTGCGGTGCAACACCTCCACCACGTTTTTCAGCCTGATGCTGTTTTGCGTAGTTGATCAGAATACGTCGCATGACCAGCGACGCGACGCCAAAAAAATGGCCGCGGTTTTGCCAGTCAACCTGTTGCTGTCCGACCAGCTTGAGGTACGCTTCATGGACAAGTGCTGTGGTATTTAATGTGTGGTTACCGCGCTCATTTTTCAGGTATCGGTGTGCCCGTTCATGCAGGTCATTATAAATGAGCGGCATGATAGCATTCAGCGCATCTGTATCACCAGAGGCAATATCAGACAACAACTGGGTTATTTCTTTTGGGGCTTCAGACATGGGCGGAAGGATAGCAGATCTACACTACTATTCGTTACTGTTAAACACACACCCGCAGAGTTGCTACAACTGGTACTTAAAGTAGGTATTTGGGGCCAAAATAGCCATAATCTGCCTGGGCACCGGGTACGGGTAAAATGCTTTTTTCTGAAGAATCACATCTTTTTTTGCTACATCGTGGGCACTTCGGGCAGATAATTGCGCATTAGCAAATAAGCCCTGGATAATCTCAAATTGATTTTGCCATTGAGAAAAGAAATGGTACACGTTATGACCAAGGATATATCCCGTATTTTAGAAAGCGGCAAAGCACAACTGGCGGATCGCGCGCGTACCCTGCCGCCGGCTTTTCAACGCCAGGAACCCGTTCGCCTTGCCCATGCCCCCTGGCCCGGTGCGCCCCTGAACATTTCAGCAGGGCTCGAACCTTTCGAATCGCCGCTCGATGCGCAGACCGCCGGCCATTTGCTCCGCCGTACCCAGTTTGGGGCGCCCATAGACCAGATTAACGGACTGATTGGCACCGGAGCCAGCGATGCCGTTGATGGCATCATCGCTGCGGCCCTCGATACAACGGCAACTCCTTTTCCTGAAAAGCCGGCATGGGCAGACGAAATTCCGCCTTTTAATGGGACGCAGGAAGAGATTGATGCTTTTGTGGCCAATAACATTGCCTGGCTTTATGAATTCCAGGATGAATGGTTTGCGCTACTTATGTCGGTTGGATTACGCGAGCGAATGACACTTTTTTGGCATAATCATTTTGCCACGCAATACGACGACTACTTCCTGGCCATGCACGCGTACCGCTACCTGAAACTGATGCGCGAAAATGCTTTTGGCAACTTGAAAGACTTTGTGCGGGCAGTTGGCAAAGATCCTGCGATGCTCGAGTACCTCGACGGGAATACAAACCGCGTGGGAGAGCCCAATGAAAATTATGGGCGTGAATTGCTTGAGCTGTTTACCATGAGCCCGAAAGACAGCGCCGGCAACGACAATTACTCCCAGCAAGACATCGTGGAAGCCGCACGTGCGCTCACGGGCTGGATCATCGATTACATCAACCATGTTGGTGTTTTTAATCCGAGTCGTTTTGACGATGGCGAAAAGACCATTCTGGGCCAGACAGGGAATTGGGGATACGACGATGTAGTTGATATCATTTTCCAGGAGCGGGGTACCGAGACAGCCTATTTCATCTGCGAGAAGCTGTACAAAGAATTTGTATACGCTGTCCCTGATCCGGTTATCGTTGATGAATTGGCGCAAGATCTGTTAATCGCCAATTTTGAAATTGAGCCCGTGCTCACTCGCTTGTTGAAAAGTGCACATTTTTTCGATGCAGCCGTCATCGGCGCCCAATTGAAAAGTCCGATAGCCATGGTTACGGGGATGCCGGTTGATGTTGGTCAGGAGTCTACGCCTGAGCAGCTAGCTTTTCTGCGTCTAGCGGCAATATTCCTGCAGCAAGACCTGTTAAATCCGCCCAACGTCGCCGGCTGGCCCGGGTACCGCACGTGGATTTCCACAACTTCGCTCCCTATCCGTTTGCTTCTCTCTGATCTCATTCTTTTTGGTAATAATGGGGAAGACCTGGTCGACATGACCCCCATCGTAGCACAGTTGCCCGGAGCAAATTCCCCAAACGCAGCCTTTGAACTTCCTGTAGCACTGGCTTCGTATCTATTGCCTGTGCCATTGGATACCCTCGATATCGGGACAGTCACTGAAGTTTTTGGTGGTGACCTGGTCAATTTCCCTATTCCCGAGGAGGTATTAAACGGGCCGGCCTATGCTATCGACCTGGCCAAAATTTTCCTGGCCGGCGTGCCCTGGTACGAATGGGACCTTTCTGCTGATATCGCACCCATATTGTTGGCGCTCTACGCCCGCTTCCTCACGCAACGCCCTGAATTTCAGTTGGCCTGATTTCCGGTTGGTGGTTCTGCATGTTGAAAATTAAAAGTGACAAATCCCTGTGTAAAAAATCTACAACAGTATCTCATGGTCCCCGCCTTGGCAGCCGACTGGAAGATGGCGCCGCTCACGTGATCGACCACGTTGCATGGTCGCGCCGCGATTTCATAACAGGACTTGGTGCGACGCTCGCTGGCACGTTTATGCTTGGTGGAACGCCTATTCGCGCAATGGCTGAATCCCCCTTGATCCGCGAATTACGCGCGCAGAATAGCAACCGGGTGCTGGTGCTGGTGCAGCTTGGGGGAGGCAATGATGGTTTGAATACCGTTGTCCCCTACGAAAATGATATCTACTACCAGGAACGGCCGAACATCGCAATTGACAAAACGACAGCACAAAGTTTTGCCGTAGGGCAAGACATGGGGTTACACCCGTCGCTGAATTATTTCAATGCGGCTTTCCAGGAGGGTAACATGGCCCTGCTTCAGAATGTGGGGTATCCTGATCCCAATCTCTCTCATTTCCGCTCTACCGATATCTGGCTGACAGGTAGCGACAGCGAGACGGTTGTGCAATCAGGATGGCTGGGCCGTTACCTCAACGGGGCCTATCCCGATTTTGAAGAAGAACGCCCTGATTTCCCATTAGGCGTACAGATTGGCGGTGTCTCCTCCCTCATTTTCCAGGGGCCGGCAACCAACATGGGGATGTCACTCATCAATGCAGACTTTTTTGAGCGTCTTGCAAACGAAGGACAGCTATACAGCCTCGAAAATTTACCAACAACGGCTTTTGCTGATGAGATGGCCTACGTGCGTTCTGTGGCCAACGACTCCTTCATTTATGCCGGCGCAGTGCAGGATGCTTCAGAAAAAGGCATTAACGAAACAACCTATCCCGGCAATCCGCTTGCACAAAACCTGTCGATAGTTGCACGGCTCATCAAAGGGGAGCTGGGCGCTCGAATTTATCATGTGACGCTTGGCGGTTTTGATACCCATGCAAATCAGGTGGGCGCGCATGCAAATTTACTGCGCAACCTGTCTGAATCAATAGATGCTTTTATGCAGGATATCGGGGTGGCTGGCCTCGAAGAAGATGTAATGGTCATGACCTTCTCGGAATTTGGCCGGCGCGTCGGTCAAAATGGATCTCAAGGAACAGACCATGGTACAGCGGCCCCGCTGTTTATCTTTGGTGAGGGGGTCAAAGGGGGATTGTTTGGGAATGCACCTGTATTGGATGACCTCGACAATGCCGGTAATATGAAGTTTGAAATCGACTTCAGGACCGTCTACGCTACGGTGTTGCAAAACTGGTTTGGCGTTGCGCCGGATGTTGTAGCGGATGCGATGCTGGGCCACACGTATGAGGCGCTTGGTTTTGTGGAAGATCCTGCTGAGCCTGTAAGCAACGAGTTTGCTGAAGGTCCTGGTTCTTTCTCACTGGGACAGAATTATCCCAATCCGGTATCCAGCCAAACCACAATCGATTTTTCTCTCGAACAGCCGGGGGCAGTCCAAATTGAAGTGTTTGACATACAAGGTCGCCAGGTGTCAGAGCTTGCAAATGGCGTTCATGCAGCCGGTCAGCACAGAATTGCCTTTGACGCCGGCCACTTACCATCTGGCACCTATCTATACCGGATGGTGAGCCCAAACGGAATACAGTCGAGGAAAATGGTAGTTGTGAGGTGAGGGAGGAGTGTCGAGTGTCGAGTGTCGAATGTCGAATGTCGAATGTCGAATGCCGAGTGTCGAATGCCGAGTGTCGAATGCCGAGTGTCGAATGCCGAGTGTCGAATGCCGAGTGTCGAATGCCGAGTGTCGAATGCCGAGTGTCGAATGCCGAGTGTTGAATGCCGAGTGTTGAATGCCGAGTGTTGAATGCCGAGTGTCGAATGAGGCATAGCAGCCCGTTTTACACCTGTCATAGTATGTTAGCCTTGTGGCTTAGAGAAGCATTGCTAAGTTAGACTGTAAAGCACCTGGAAGCGGGAAAAAGATCGTGTTGTCATATGGTCATAAAGACCGTTCAGG
>JBCCIM010000173.1 GCA_039111535.1 Bacteroidota bacterium
CATTTATAGAGAAGTTGTAGCAAGTATCGGGCCAATTGTGTCTTTTCTTAACACATTTGCGTAAAAAGTGTGGAAAGCGTCACTTGCGCGCTGTTTTAAGCGCCCGAATTGTCACAGAGAAAGCTGTGCCACTTTGGGTAATTGAGGTAAACAGTACACATCGTGTACCCGCGCACTACATTGCCGGTAAGCAACAGGTTTAGGAGAGTACGATCTCTTTGCGCAAGCGCGCTACAGGAATGCCAAGCTGCTCGCGGTATTTCGTTACCGTTCGGCGTGCAATTTTGAAGCCTTTGCCTTCCAGCATCTGCGCAATTTTCTGATCGGACAGCGGTTTATGTTTCTCTTCCTGTCCGATGATGCTTTCTATGATGGCTTTAACTTCTTTGTTTGAGATCTCTTCGCCGCTATCTGTTGTGAGGCCTTCTGAGAAGTAGTATTTGAGTTCGTAGACGCCAAACTCAGTCTGTACATACTTGCCGTTGACAACGCGGCTGACGGTAGAGATGTCCATCAGGATTTTTTCAGCGACATCCTTGAGGATCATCGGCTTCAGGTAGCCTTCGCCAAATTTGAAGAACTCTTCCTGGATCTCTACGATGGCGCGCATGACTTTCATCATGGTTTGCCGGCGCTGATTGATGGAATTGATAAACCAGCGGGCCGACTCCAGTTTGCCGCGCAAAAACTGGCGCGTTTCTGTGTCGATGTCGCTTTTGTTGGTTTCTTTGCTCCGCTTTTTATCAGCAGAAATTTTGTGCAGCATCTGCCGGTATTGCCGGGAAATGCGAAGCTGAGGAGTGTTACCGTTGTTGAGGGAGATGTAGAAGTCGCCATCGTCAAAGACAACCGTAAAATCTGGGGTGATGTAATTCTGTGCTGCCGTGAACTCGCCTTCACCTGGTTTTGGATTCAGGCGCTGAATAAGTTCAAAGGCTTCTTTTAACTCGCTGCCAGAGATGTCCAACTTTTTCATGATGGCATCAAAGTGCTTCATGGTAAAAGCTTTGTAGGCTTTTTCGAGCATACGAATGGCTGGGGTGTACCCCGGCGTATCTTCAGGCAGGCTGTAAAGCTGTACAAGCAGGCATTCTTTGAGGTCGCGTGAAGCGATACCCACGGGGTCGAGCTGCTGAATGCGCAGCAGGATACGTTCAACATCCTCATCAGTAAGCATGAGGCCGTGGTTGAACATAATGTCATCGATGATGGACTCCAGAGGCCTGCGTAAATATCCGTCTTCATCAACGGAGCCAATGATTTGCTCGGCAACAAGCATCTCGGTTTCATCGAGGTCGAGAAAAGAAAGCTGGTCTGTCAGGTGCTCGGTCATCGACTGCCGCGCCGGCATAGGCATCTCGCGGTCGTCTTCCTCATCACTGTGATCAACCTGTGCTTTATACCCATAAAGGTCATCGGATGAGTTTATAAACTCTTCCCAGTCATAATCGTCATCTTTGCTGGGCTCTTCGACAGTTTCGGCTGCTTCCGCGTTTTCAGTATCGGTCTCTTTGGCGTCCGTTTCCTCGTTCTCTTCATTTTTGAGTTCTTCTTCTTCCATGCCTTCCTCGAGCAGGGGATTGGATTCAAGCTCTGCCTTGATACGCTGTTCTAGCGCAAGGGTAGGAAGTTGCAACAGTTTGATATACTGTATCTGTTGCGGTGATAATTTTTGTTGTAGCGATTGCTTCTGGTGAAGATTTAGCATCGATATCTCTCTTATTCTTCGCAGCTATTTTTGCTGCATTCCTAGCGCCTCCCGGCGCTCTTCGCAAGCTAAACGAAATTGTTCATACCATGCTTCGCCATACTTTCGCACAAGCGGTTCGCGAAGAAAATCTAGCAATTGAATGTTATTTTCAGCCCCGTTTTTGATGGCCGGTTTGCAAAGGGGGATTTGTTCATAATTCAGTGCGTCCACATCACCATACCGCTCAGCGCGGAGGGGGTACAGATGACACGAAACTGGTTTCCTGAACGAAATCCTGCCTTCGAAATACGCTTTTTCAATTGCACACTTGGCAACTGGTCCGTCGTAAGTCACAAAAACGCATTCTGCGTCATTTACACAGGTTGTTGCGTATCGCTGGGGTTCTATCTCTTCCCAAACGCCATCTTTTTCAATAACCTCAATGGCTTCAGCACGAAGGTCATTTCGTACCTGGGGGAATATTTTCTCGAGTTCTTGGCGCTCTTCAGGGGCCAGCGGTGCACCGGAATCTCCCTGAACACAACAGCCCCCATGACACGCACCGAGGTGGCATGCGAAGGGAGCATCGAGCAACTCATCTGTGACCAGTACATTACCCACAGCAAACATGATGCCTTAAACGTATAACTATTGATAGTATTTGTCAATTAACTCTGGCAACAATCTATCATTCAATCGGATTGGGGTTCCCGATTTTTGTAAACATACGGCCGGATTGGCTGGGGATACGCAACCAAGAAAGGCATTGAAAACAGGCGTTGTTACACAGGATTGTGGCAATAATGTGTCAAACCGTGCTTGTCTCGGGTGTGTCGTAACAGAACCTGCGGGTGCAGAAATACCGCTAAAAATTTTTCAAAGATTATGCATTACACACCTTTCGTAAAAAAGCTGTTAAGGAACATGTGGGGTATGTGTAAAATATGATAGGTGACCGTTATAGTGGATGTAGGTAAGTAGTTTCTTATGTACACCCCTGGCGTTTTTGTAATGTGTTTTTTTGAATTCCTGAAATGGATATCATTACATTCTCAAGCCGGCCTTTCGGTAACGTAACCCAGAACGAAGCGTTAGTCTATCAGCGTAGGCAGCTAGCAAGCAGTACAACCAACAGGTACCGTCAAATCATGCAATCCCATCAAAGGCCCATGGCGTCTAAAGACGAAGACCTGGAGAAAATGCTGCGGCCCTCCCGACTTGACGATTTTGTCGGACAAGAGAAGATCAAGGAGAACCTGCATGTGTTCATGACTGCTGCCTTACAACGGGGGGAAGCGCTTGACCATGTCCTGTTATCCGGGCCACCCGGGTTGGGAAAGACTACCCTGGCCTATATCATCGCTGAAGAGATGGGCGCCGGTATCAAGAGTACCAGTGGTCCGGTGATTGATAAACCGGCAAGCATCGCCGGCATCCTTACGAACCTCAATGAAGGCGACGTTCTTTTTATAGACGAAATCCACCGCCTAAGCCCCATTGTTGAAGAGTATCTCTATTCTGCAATGGAGGACTACAAAATTGACATTATCATTGATTCTGGCCCCAATGCGCGCAGTGTACAAATTACCCTACCGCCATTTACCCTGATTGGAGCTACAACCCGAAAAGGGTTGCTCACCGCACCCATGCGTGCGCGATTTGGCATCGATTTTCGATACGACTATTACACGGCTGAACTGCTTAAAAAAATTGTCACCCGCTCAGCCGGAATTCTTAATGTGGAAATCGATGAAGACGGTGCCTTTGAAATAGCCCGACGAAGCCGGGGGACACCACGTATTGCAAACCGGCTCCTACGACGAACCCGCGACTTTGCCGAGGTGAAAGGGGATGGCCGCATTACGCTTGAAATTGCAGATTTCTCTCTTAATGCACAGGATGTGGATGAGGAAGGGCTGGACGAAATGGACAAGCGCATCCTGCTTACTATTATCGAAAAATTTGGCGGTGGCCCCACGGGCCTGTCGAACTTGTCAGTATCCGTCGGAGAAGATGCGGGTACGATAGAAGAAGTGTATGAGCCCTATTTGATTCAGGAAGGATTTTTAGAGCGCACGCCGCGAGGTAGGTTGGCAACACCGCGAGCGTATGCCCATTTTGACAGGATGCATCCCGGTGAAATTGGTGACTTGTTTGATTAGGCGTCACAATTTGTCTTTATACGGCAAATGTGCAGGAATGAGCGGTAATTTTTTCGGGAAGTGGAAATAAATGCCGGTAGTCCCGGCTTTGGGTTCAGAAGCTGTAAAAAAGTTTGGATTCGCATGCTTCCATGCATTATTTTCCGGCAGTTCACCTTTGTGCACCCTAATCGCATTTACAGATAGAGGAGGTAGCTCCTATGCCATATGTAGTAACTGAGGCTTGCATCAACTGCAAACACACCGATTGTGTTGAAGTCTGCCCCGTTGATTGTTTTTATGAAGGCCCCAATTTTCTGGTTATCCATCCTGAGGAGTGCATCGACTGTAATGCATGCGTCCCGGTGTGCCCGGTAGAGGCCATTTACGCAGAAGACGAACTGCCCGAGAATCTGGCGCACTATGAGCAATGGAATGCTTATCTGTCTGACAAGTGGCAGAAGCTGGACAAGAACATGGTTGAGAAGAGCGATGCGTTACCTGACGCTGAAGAATGGGCGACCAAAGAAAAGTCCGAGCAGGATATTCTTGATTGGCAGACGGATTAATACCCGTAGGAAAATCGAAACTGAAAAATACGACCTATTTGCAGACCGCAAGATGCTTCGGCGTCTTGCGGTTTTTTTATCTTGAGATAATCATGCGTTCGGTGCGCGTGCCCTGGGTGGTTTCCAGTCGGAGTAGATACAACCCGTTAGGCAAGGCTGAGCCATCCAGTTCCAGGGTGTAGGTGCCGGCGGGTTGCTGGGCGTCAACAAGGGTGCGTACTTCCCGGCCAAGAATGTCGTATACCGACAGCTTGACCTGGTCGCTGGTTGCAAGTGTATAGCCCAGCGTGGTTTGAGAAACAAAGGGGTCGGGATAGTTGGCGTGAAGTGTCAGGTTGCGGGGGACGTCGAAGCCACCATTTACTGTCTCGAGTGTCGAGTAGGACAGCGTTGCGTCGCGTAGTCTCCAGAATTCGCTCCCGGCCAGTTTGCTTTGTGCGCCAAAATCAACACGGAGCCATACTTGTTGCCCTTTGTGGTCGAGCAAGTCGAAAGTGAGCAACTGGGTACCTGCTTGTTGTCCGGTGATCGCCTCCTGGCCCCGCATACTGGCCGGCACGGTGTCTGCATCAGACAGGTTGCCTCTATAGCCCTGAACCGGTGTTAGTACGGCCCATGAATCTGCAAAGTCAGTTGACAGCTTAAGGTTGCCGCCGTGGTTTGCAAGGAAGCTGTGTTCGTGCTCAAAGACTACCTGCAGATTATCCACGTTGGCTGGCAGGTCAAGTGGCCCCCATACCAGGCTCGAGACTTCGTTGTGTGGTTCTTGTCCAACGAGTACCCATGCGGCCTCATCAAGGGACCACATGCCTGTTGGTTTGGCGTCGCCCAGCAGGTCAATGCTATCCATCAACCGGTATTCGATTTTGAACGGCGGGTCATCCTGTGCGGGGAAGGTGTTGGTGTTACCCGCAAAGTCAGAGACCCGCAGCCGGTAGGTTAGGACGTCACCTACGTTGAAAGAAGTTGTCGCGGCAAAAGGAAAGGCCCCGGAGAAACCAAGACTACGGGAGGTGCTCATGGCCAGTCGGTAGCTACCATCTGGCACGCCTGCGTCATTGAGGAAGGCATAATCGATAAATACATCTGCGACGCCGGTGCTGTCGAACAATTCAACGTAAGGTTCGGGGGGGAGTTGGCCGGCTTCACGTACGGCATTGGCCTGCGGCAACAGGGTAGCTTGCGGCGCGTTGGTGTCTGTCCGGCGCTCAATCAAGACTGTGATGTCATCGAGTAACCAGCCGGCATAGTCAATTGCTGTCTCTGTGTTGCCGGCATCTGATCCAAAATCAAATCTGAGACGCACTTCTGTACCAACAGGTAGTGGGACAATTTCTTGCCGCCATCCGAAGCTGTAGCCTCCAAATGCGGGCTCGCCGTCTAGTGGATTCTGTCGGCCTGAGGCGATGGTGCCATTGTAACCATTATCTGGTGTCAGGAGGGTCCAGGTTGTGCCATCATCCACAGATACCTTAACATTTCCACCATCCCAGAGGGTTGTGTTTGCCGGCGAGTCTGGTGATGCGCTGCCGTTGTGTTCTGCGTCATACCAGTGCCAGAATACAAGGTAGGCTTCTGGAATGCCGATCAGGTTCATTGCTGGCAGTTCAAGGGTAGCCAGTTCCGGGCTTGCTGGGTAGGCACCTGCAGGTGAGGTTGCCCAGGCAAATTCTCCGGAATGCGCGAAGTTGACGCCATAAGCCGGCGTGGTGCGCCCCCATGCATTTGTGCCGGTGATGCCTTGTACTTCGTTTTCGAAATCGTACTGCCTGAAAATACCGCCTTCTATTATGATGTTGAAGACGTAATAGTCGGTCTCTGGCAATACCGTCTCGTTGCCGGCAACGGATATGTCGCGGGCGATGAGTCTGTAGGATACGGTGCTGCCTGGTTCGAGCGATTCTATGGCAACCGGGAAGGTGCCGCTGTATGTGTCTTCATTGGCTGTGAGTTCAAATGCATCTTCTATGACTACGTTGCCTTGCGTATCCTGGATGCGGTATACTGCCTGCACCGCATCGATGCCGAGGTTGTCATCAACAGTAGCAACCAGCGTTGCCGGCCAATCTATCAGGGTGACGGAAGGCTGTTGTACGTGTTGGATGGTGGGTGCCTGGTTGTCAGGACCTACGGAGAACGTGAAGTTGATGAAGTCTGAAGCCGGCAACCGCGATACAAGTCCAAGCTCATCTTCAACTTCGATATAGTAGGAAACGCTGCTGATCGAAGCAGGGAGCGGCAATTGCGCCGTATATTCTTCGTTCGTCGTACTGGTAAGGCTCAGGGTTTCTGGCGCGCCATCATCTACCGTATAAATCATAGATACCCTGCTGATTGGGGCAGAAATAGCGGTTGCTGAGACGCTAACTGGAATAGTGCCGCCCAGTTGCTCCACGGCTGGCAGTGCTTCGTGTTGTACAAATGGCCCGAAGGTCGAAATGTCGAGCAGCCCTTTTTCGCTAAATACATCAAGCAAGGCGCTTACGTTGGCGCCGGCATGCAGGTCTGCATCTGATTGGATCATGGCTTCTGCTGCATCACGAAAAGAAACGGGATGCATAAGGTAGCCGTGAGACGCAAGCGCCAGGCGGTCTGTGGTTTCCCTGCCCAGATTGTCGTAGACCTCCATAAGCGTGGTTGCCCACATTATGCCATCTGCATAAATGTTGCATTGGAAGCCACCGCCATCGCAGAAGGTGTCGTCAGGGTATTTGCCAGTAAAGTTCAATTCCCTGCCCTGCCAGATGGAGCCGTCGCCGCTGTCCCATTTAAAGAGGGATCGCCAGTCGTCACGTGGGACGGTGCTATTTTCTGCGAGGCTACGGGCGTATGAGGCTGCCCAGTAGTCGGCCCAGCCTTCATGCAAGGCTTGTCCTTCGCTGCTGTTAAGGAGACCTGGTGCGCTGCCCTGAAGCAAAGCATGGCCGTATTCATGCCAGATCACGTGGGCGTCTTCTGCGTCATCAACGCCACCTTGTCCGAAGGCAATGTAGTTTTGCGATGTAAAGTATCGGGAATTGTCTTCCAGGCCGAGGCCGTGCGGGTTGGTTCTTATCGATACATTCTGGATATCTCGTCCAATGTTCAGACCCTGCAGGTAGCGTTGGCTTTTATCAATGTGGAAATAGACATTGACTGCTTCGAAGAAGTCGTTGGCACGGGTGTACTGGAAGCCATTTGGCGAAGCCTCAGCCGGAGGAGTATAGATGCTGGTGCCTCCAGAACTTTCGCCTACAATTTGAACGTGGGGTCCGATGAGGTGGTACATGCCATCGGTATCCTGTGAAATGTCAAACAGGTCAACAAGGACGCGTTGCGCATTCACCTCGTCGATGTCAATGTCGTTATTGTCGAGGTAGGGCGCACCGTAAAACTGGCCGGCAGTTGTGAGGGGATCTGGGTCAAAAACGAGGCCTGTACCGTCCACACGCTGCGTGGATGTTGAAGGTGTCCGGTTTCCCGTGGACGCGCTTGCGGTATGCGCTGCTACGTTGCCTTTTGCAGGGGTGACGTGGGTACTCGTGTTTTGGATCTGTATAACAGATCCGTCAATTGCGCTGACGAGTATTTCGAGTTCAACAGCAGGGTGTTCTGGCCAGGCCACAAGCTGCCATGCGAGGGTTGGGGCGGCATCCGGCGAAGTAGTGCCAGGAAATACAACCAGCGCTGGCTCAGTTGTGCGTAGGAGGTCTGCTTGAAGCAGGGTGCGCGCTGTGTTTTTAGCAGCACTTGCTGTTGTTTCGGGTGCTGATTGTAGTACGGGCAGTTTCGGCGCAAACCCGCTAAGCACCATGGTTGGCCGGTTGGCTGCATCCAGGTTCACTTTTACATAGCGACCATAAACTGGCAGGCCGGCGTGGTATTGCTGTAGGGTGACATGGGTGCCATATGCCCCGCTGACAACCCGTAGTACCCGCAAATCATCGGGGTTGTCAGAGACGCCAAACGCGGCACGTTCTGCCTCCAGGTAGCTGCGCGCAGCCAATTCAGGCGTTGTCCCTCGCTGCTGCGCGTCAGTAATGCGATAGCGGCTGCGGACAACACGGGCATCCAGATCCAGCACGTCATTGCCACTCCGGATTGTATTGAATTGGCTAGAGCGGTCGGAATCAACGAAGTAGGCTGATGCATTGGGTAACAAGACATCTACAGCCAAGCGCGCAGCCGATTTTACCTGGGCATGGGCAATCGAGCTAAACGACAGCAGAAAAGCTGCTAATAATAGGGCTTTAAACTTCATGGGAAAGTTTTTGTCAGCCCAACAGGTATGCTTGAACCAGCGCGTTACACCAGGTGTGGCCAGGGACTGTTGGCGTAAAAGGCGTTAAGCGAGTTGGGCTGCAGCTTGCTTGAGTTCATCCACGTGGTCGAGCGCTTCCCAGGTGAATTCGGGACGTCCAAAATGACCGTACGCGGCAGTGGCCTTGAAGTTTGGTTTCAGCAGTTCGAGGCGTTTGATAATAGCCGCCGGTCTCAAATCGAAAATTTCTCGGACAATTTGTACCAGGCGTTTATCATCTACAACTCCTGTACCATAAGTATTGACGTCGATTGATACTGGCTCCGCAACCCCGATGGCATACGCAACCTGTACCAGTACTTCATCAGCCAGGTCAGCGCCAACGATGTTTTTAGCGACATGACGTGCAGCATAAGCTGCAGACCTGTCCACCTTGGAGGCGTCTTTGCCGCTGAATGCGCCGCCGCCATGGGCGCCGCGTCCACCATAGGTATCGACAATAATTTTGCGGCCTGTAAGACCTGTGTCTCCGTGTGGACCACCGATGACAAAGCGACCGGTTGGGTTTACATGTAAGATAAGGTTGTCATCAATCAAGTGTTGCGGTGCAACACGCGGCAGGAGGATGTTGCGGACGTCGTCGTTGATTTTCTGAAGGCTTACTTCTTCGTCGTGCTGTGTAGAAACCACAACGGTATGAATACGCTTTGGCGTCCGCCGGTCGTCTTCGTATTCAATGGTTACCTGGCTTTTGGCGTCAGGGCGCAAGTACGGCATTTCGTCCGTTTGTTTGCGAATACGGGCCAATTCCTGCAGCAACTGATGCGACAGCATCAGGGTCATTGGCATCAACTCAGGTGTTTCCTTGCTGGCGTAGCCAAACATCATACCCTGGTCGCCGGCGCCTTGCTCAGCATGCAGGCCTTCTCCGGCGCTTACTCCCTGGCTGATGTCTGCACTCTGCTCGTGAATACTGTTGAGCACGCCGCAAGAGTCTGCATCAAAGCTAAGGCGCGGATCTGTATATCCAATGTCGCGGATAACCTGCCGGGCTACTTGCTGCAGGTCGGCAAAGGTTTTGGTTGTTACTTCTCCAGATAGAATTACCAGGCCAGTAGTTACGAGCGTTTCAACGGCCACGCGACTGTGAGGATCATCCTTCAGCAACGTATCAAGAATGGCATCTGAAATTTGATCTGAAACCTTGTCGGGGTGCCCTTCGGATACAGACTCTGACGTAAATAGGAAAGCCATAGGGTAATTTTAAATGAGATTAGTAAGATTGTTGATGCAGGAGGGGTACAACGCCAGAACTGCCAGATAGGTTTGTTCTGTTGTTGTTTCTTAGAAGTTCTCGTTACACAGGAAGATCAATTGCGGGTATGATATTAAAATTGACACCCGGTTTCTAGCAAATCAGACAGATTACGATGAAATTCTATTTAGATGATCCCGATGCCCGGTTAAACCAGAGTAACTAAGTTGGAGTCATTTGTCAGGTCTTGATCCGTTTTGTAAAGAAACTTATGGCGTTTAACGCTATAAAACCCGCCTGTTTTTCGCTCTTGAAAGGTTTGTATTGCTTCTGCCAGATGCCTGCTTTAATTTAGGCGTGCCCTTGGGAACCCGGTTGCGTATAACAACTAGCTATTTCAGGAGCTGACCTGGAGATGATTCATCTCGGGTCTATTGTTTTTTTAACCACAAGCGAACTTGTTATTATGGCAGATATCCAAGCCAAAGTCACAGAAATTATTGTTGATAAACTTGGTGTAGAAGAAGAAGATGTAAAAATCGAAGCATCATTTACCAACGATCTGGGCGCAGACTCACTTGATACGGTTGAGATGATCATGGAATTCGAAAAAGAATTCGATGTGACCATCCCCGATGAGGATGCCGAGAAAATTTCTACCGTGGGTGATGCAATCAGCTACCTCAAAGAAAACGTCAGCTAGGTACGCCCTGCAACGTTCTTTTTGATTGAAACTGTGGTTCACCACCCACTAAAAAACCACAGTTTACACCACCGGTTTAGATTGTAATTCACTCAGCAGGAATATGCAAAACGGCTTGCGAAGGGTAGTTGTAACAGGTATGGGGGCATTGACCCCAATTGGTAACACAATTGATGATTTCTGGGACGGCTTGATGAATGGGGTGAGTGGTTGCGATACCATCACGCTGTTTGATAATGAGGCCTACAGAACCAAATTTGCCTGTGAAGTGAAGGGGTTTGATCCCCTTGATTACCTGGACAGAAAAGCAGCCCGCCGGCAGGACCGATTTACGCAGTTTGCCGTTGTGGCCTGCGATTTGGCGGTCCAAGATGCTGGCATTGATCCGGAAAAGCTAACTGCCGAAGAAAAAGACCGCACCGCGGTAATCTTTGGTAGCGGCATTGGCGGTATCCAGACGTTCCAGGAACAGTCTGATATCCACAAGGACAATGGTCCGCGCCGGCTGTCTCCGTTTTTTATTCCTATGCTGATTCCGGATATCGCAACCGGACACATTTCTATCCGCTACGGCTTTAGAGGCCCCAACTACTGCATTGTGTCCGCCTGTGCAACAGGTAATCACAACATTGGGGATGCCTGTATGCTGATTCAGCGTGGTATGATCGATGCTGCACTCTGTGGTGGCGCAGAAGCTCCGATTACACAGCTGGGTGTGGGTGGATTTTCTGCCATGAAGGCGCTTTCCACGCGGAACGATAGCCCCCAAACCGCCAGCCGGCCTTTCGACGCAACCCGTGATGGGTTTGTGATGGGTGAAGGCGCGGGTGCCCTCTACATTGAGGAGTTGGAGCACGCCAAAAAACGTGGCGCGACGATCTACGCAGAAATACTGGGAATCGGTATGTCAGGTGATGCCTATCACCTGACTGCCCCCGATCCCAATGGAAACGGGGCCCGTATGGCCATGCAGTCTGTGTTGCGTGATGCCGGCATCAAACTTGAAGACGTTGACTACCTCAACATGCACGGTACATCAACGCCATTGGGTGATATAGCGGAAACGCAAGCCATCAAAGAAGTGTTTGGCGAGCATGCCTACAATCTCAATGTATCTTCTACGAAGAGCATGACGGGGCATTTGCTTGGTGCAGCAGGCGCTGTTGAAGCTATCGCTGTAATCAAGTCCACAATGCACGACATGGTGCCACCAACGATCAACTTTGTCAACCCCGACGAAAAGTGTGATCTGAATTACACGTTCAACAAACCCCAGAAAAGAGAAGTTAACATTGCGATCAGCAATGCTTTTGGATTTGGCGGACACAATACTTCGGTGGCATTCAAGAAATACGTGGACTGACGCCCTGCATCAGACGCGGCCCTGCGACCCACTATCTGAAGATTATTTCCTGTACAACATTAGCCCCGGCTTTTTCGTTTAACCGTTGAAGCCACGCCCGGCGTTGGAGGTGTAGTTCCTGTCGCCATACGGATGAGGAGACTTTGACAAGAAGCTTTTTTCGTTCGACCCAGACAGACTCCGTTACCTCATTGATTGTCGGGCCGGCTATCTGGTACCAGGTCTCGATGGCTGTAGCCTCATCCAGTTTTCGCTTGATACCCAACTGGTCTATCAGGCCACCCATCGCTTCGCCCAGAGACTTGAATCCGCTATCAGACATGATTCTCTTGCACCAATAATTTTGTTTTAGAGCGCGCGGGATAGTCTCCCAATGCGGCAGTGCGCTATTCAGACAGGTTATAAATCCTTTCGTTTCAATGTACAAAAATAGTTTTTTCCGTCGCGCACTGTTTTTTTCTTTTTTACTGGCTGGCACTGGCTTCTTCCTTCAAAGTGCCGCCGCGCAAGATACCGTGCAGGTTGATATTGCCGGTGCTATCGAGCGGGCCGTATCTGTTAGCCCTGAAGTGGGCGATGTGGCAGCCGGCCGCGATTTTGCAGAAGCAAGGTGGCAGTTTGCACGCGCCAACCAATTTTTGCCGGAATTGTCCCTGAACACCGCACACTCCCTCTCCCCCGGACTCAAAGGCATCGGTGATACGCCTACGGATGCATTGTACCTGAACCCGGACGTTCGTAACGATTGGGACAACCTCAGTCCCTTTACCAGTATTGAAGGGGAGGCAATCCAGCCTATTTATACCTGGGGTGAAATATCCCAAAGCATTCGTGCCGCCCAATATGGCGTTGATATTGAAGTTGGCGCCGTGAACACCAAGGAGGCTGAAATTGCACTGCGCACCGGTGAGTTGTATACAAATTTGTTGCTGTCGGAAGAACTTTACCGCCTGACCGACCGGATTGGTGATGTGCTCAATCAAGCAAAACGTGAAATCCAGCGTTTGCTT
This sequence comes from Bacteroidota bacterium, assembly GCA_039111535.1. Taxonomy (NCBI): domain Bacteria; kingdom Pseudomonadati; phylum Bacteroidota; species Bacteroidota bacterium. Next base: position 12,972 of record JBCCIM010000173.1, read on the forward strand.
GATGATGGAGATGAAGGGGTTGATGATGCGGATCTGTTTCAGGTGAAAATTTCGGAACAGGAGTTTTTTCGGCGTGTGGTGGAAGTCCGGCAACTCCGTGAAACAGCCCATATGGCTATGCGCCGGCAGCTCGTTTTGCCCGACGATGTGGTGCTTGTGCCTGAGCAGGTTGTGCTTGAACCCATTGCATTTACGCTCGATTCGCTAGATACGTACTTCCAGATGGCGATGGAGCACCGCCCTGAATTGCAGCAGGCCCGTGCCGGCATGCATGCCCGTGCTTCTCTGGTTGATGTGGCCAAGTCAGATTATTTCCCGAAACTCTTTTTTGGACTCAACGGCGGCGTTCGATTGTCCGATGGCCGGTTCCGCCAGCCGAGTCCGTATGTTGGGGATGCATTTCGGGGCCGTACCTTTCAAGCCGGATTTGGTATCCGGCAAAGCCTCAATTTCTCGCAAACGCGCGCGAAGGTGGAACAGGCTGAGGCAGAGCTCAACCAGGTAAAGTACCAGGGAGAAGCTGCTGAATTGCTGGTTTTATTCGAGGTTGAAGAATCCTACAGAAATTTCATAGTAGCTAAAGCTGCACTGGAGGCGCAGGACGAATCTTTGCGTTTGAGCAGGGAGTGGTTGCTTACCGAATCCAATAATTTTGAGTTTGATCTGGGGGACACTGAAAACCTGGTTCGCGCTGTGC